>DATHJR010000328.1:0-2413 GCA_035286525.1 Gemmatimonadaceae bacterium
ACCGTATTGGTGTCGCGAGTGCGTGTGTAGGCATAGACGCGGTCCTTCGCCGTCGTGAGGGTGGTCTGTGTGCCGCCGGCCGCGCCGTTGGCCAGCGCGGGCTGCGTGTGCTTCAGGTCGACCATGGTGCGATAGAAGCCCGCAAGCGACGGGCCGCTCCAGTTTACGGTGTCGCGGTCGAAGAAACGCAGACGCTTCCTCATGCTGACTTCCTGTCCCGTATAGATGAGCGGAATGGAGCCCAGCGCCGTCGCCGCGAGCACGAACGACGGCAAGTGATTCGCGCTCATGCGCTCGAACTCGCTGCCGTTCCAGCTGTTCTCGTCGTGATTGCTCGTGAAGTACATGCGCATCGCGGTCGCCGGATAGAGCTGCCGCTGCCTGAAGAAGTAGGAATCGAGCGCCAATGTCGGCTTCTTCCCCTGCGCCACGTCGTTGAGCAGGTGGTGCAACTCCCACCCATAGGTCGCGTCGAAGGCCCGGTGCGTGTCCGGACTCTCCGCCTCGGCGAGCCAGAATAGGTCGGGACGGACCTTCGTGAACTCCGCGCGGGCCTCGATCCAGAAGTCCATCGGAACGCCGCCCGCCACGTCGCAGCGAAAGCCGTCGATGTGCATCGTGTCCACCCACCAGCGCATCGCCGCGATCATGGCGACGCGCATCGGCTTCTGGTCGTAATTCAACTCGGCGACGTCGGTCCAGTCCGTGTCCTTTCCCTCGTTGTCGCGGGCGTTGATGATGGTGCCGTCGGCGCGGTGCACGTACCAGTCGGGGTGCTGCGTGATCCAAGCGTGGTCGAACGCGGTGTGATTCGCCACCCAGTCGAGCACCACTCTCTTTCCGCGGCGGTGCGCATCGTCCACGAACGCGCGGAAATCCGAGTCGCTTCCGTACTCCGGATTGATCGCCGTGTAGTTCGAGATGGAGTAGTAGCTGCCGAGCGACCCCTTTCGGTTCTTGACCCCGATGGGCTGCACAGGCATCACCCAGAGGATGTCCGGCCCGAGGCTGTCGAGTCGCGGAAGCTGTTTGCGCAGCGCGGCGAGCGTGCCCTCCGGCGTGTACTGCCGCACGTTGATCTCGTAGAGCACGGCGTGCTCGCTCCAGGCGGGCGGCGCGAAGTGCGCTGCGGGCGCGACCGTCGCGCTTGGCGAGCGCGCGCACGCGGCAAGTGCAAGCGAGAATGCAACGGCGCGTACGAGATTCCTCAATTCGACCTTCGGCTGGGAGTCGGGAGCCGCATGACGCGCACGAGATCGAGCAGCGCCGAGTTTTCGCGACGATTCATGTTTGCATCGAGCGGCGCGTACGCGATGATCAGCGTGTGCGTGCCGGCGCCCAGGCGCACTCGCAGGACGTTGCTCCATCCCCAATCCGTCCAACGACTCGCACCGCGCTGGGGCATCACGATCACTCCGGCGGTGTCTCCATCCACGATCAGAGTACGCACGGCGACCTTATCCTCCGTGTTCACCGGACCATTGCCGTTCGCGTAGCGCACATCGATGGCGTACGTCCCCTCGCGATCGACGCGCACCGGAATCCGCACGGTGAGATTGCGCTGGAGCGAGAGCGGAAGATAGCCCGCGCCGGTGAATCCGGCGTACTCGCGAGCGAGCTCCGATCCTTCGGGCTTTGCCATCGTCTCCGCGCCATTCGGCACGACGCGCACCGGATCGCTCAGGAACGACTCGTCGCCGGTGGCGTTGACGGCGAGCACCTCGTACTCGTGCAGTCCGTCCGCAGCGGAAACGGTCGTTCGCGTGAGCGTAGTGCCACCTTGGCGCACACCGTTCTCAAAGACGACGTAGAGCTCCGCTCCCCGCACCGCGTTCCACACGAGCGCGCCGTTGCGCAGCTCCGTACGTGGGGTCGCCGGCGCGAATCGGCTCGGCACCTCGTGCACCGATGTCGCGGGCCAGCGACCGTTCATCGTGAGCTCCACGGTGTGCTCGCCCGTGAGCGTCTCCGGGACCTCCGCGTGCGTGATCGGTGCGCCGTCCAGGCGCGCGGCAGCGACAGAGTCGCCGAAGCCGTGCACCGCGATCGTGAGCGTCGCGCCACGATAGCGCACGCCGCGCAGCGTACGGACGCCGCCGCCATCGCGAACGGCGCGCTGCGTGTCGGCCGGCGTTCGCGAGTGACCATAAGAAGGTGGCACCATCGGCTGGAACGACATGCGATCGTCCTCGAGTTGCAATCCGAAGAGCACGCGGAACGTCCCTGCGATCGTGCCCGCCACGCTCCACAGCTGGCGATCGGAGTTGAGCGCCGTGCCCTCGTAGTGGCCGGTCGACGCGACCATGTTTTCCTTGTTCGTCAGGAAGAGCGCCGTGGAGCGCGTGGCGTCGTCGAGGCCGCGCTGCACGGCGCGCGTGTTCCCGCCCTCCGCGGTCGCCCACGTCCAGTACGC
>DATHJR010000329.1:0-8224 GCA_035286525.1 Gemmatimonadaceae bacterium
CTGCTGCAGCTGATCACCACCGCCGCGCAGACTCTCCTCGAGTCGCTTTTCGAGCTTCCGCCGCTCGTCGAGCAGCGTCTCGACGCGCTTGACGACGCCATCGGCGGGCGCACGGAGCAGCTCGCCGAGTTTCTGCAGGCGCTGCTCCTCACCACGAATCAGCTCGTACGCGCGCGGACCCGTCACCGCCTCGATTCGCCGAATGCCCGCCGCGACGCCGTTCTCGCTCACGATCTTGAAAAGCGCAATCTGCCCCGTGCTCCGCGCATGTGTGCCGCCGCACAGCTCCACGGACAAACCGGGGATGCTCACCACGCGCACGACGTCGCCGTACTTCTCGCCGAAGAGCGCCATCGCGCCCGATGCGACCGCCTCACGATACGGCCGCTCGACCGTGACCACGTCGACGTTCGCCCAGATCCCACGGTTCACGATCTCCTCGATTTCCGACAGCTGCTCCGGCTTGATCGGCCCGTGATGGTGGAAGTCGAAGCGCAGCCGGTCGGGCGCGACGAGCGACCCCGCCTGCGTGACGTGCTCGCCCAGCACCTTGCGAAGCGCGGCGTGCAGCAGATGCGTCGCCGTGTGATTTCGCTCCGTGTCGCGACGTCGATCCGCGGGCACCGTTGCGCGCACGCGTCCGAACTTGAATTCACCCGTGAGGTTGCCAATCGCGACCTGCCGACCGTCCACCTTCTTCACCTCGTCGACCGTCACCTTCCATCCGTCGCCAGTGATCTCGCCGGCGTCGGAAATCTGGCCGCCCGATTCCGCGTAGAACGGCGTCTCCTGCAACACCAGCGCGAGTCGCTTGCCCGGAAGCCTGCGTGCCGCCACGACCTCCGTGTCAGCCTGGGTCGCTCCGTAGCCGACGAACCTCGACGACGGCTGCGACGGAGTCGTGACCGGCTTCTTCTCCCACGTCGCGAAATCCGCGAGCCCTTCATCGGCCACACCGAGGTCCCGGCCCTTTCGCTCCTCGCGCGACTGCGATCGCTGCGCCTCGAGCGCCTCCTCGAACGCGACGATGTCCACCGAGTAGCCGCGCTCGTGCGCCATCAGCTCCGTGAGATCGATCGGGAAGCCGAAGGTATCGTAGAGACGGAATGCATCCGCGCCGCTGATCGTGCCCCGAATCCTCGTCGAGCCCTGCGTGGTGTTCAGTGGCGCGAGCTGATCGAAGCGCAGCATCCCCTCTTCGATCGTCGCCAGAAAGCGTTCCTCCTCCGCACGCGTCGTGTCGACGATCAGCGTTCGTCGCTGCCCCAGCTCCGGATACACCTCTTGCATCTGGTCGACGACGACGCTCACGAGCCTGTCGAGCGTCGGCTCGCGGCGTCCCAGGAGCCACGCGTGCCGCACTCCGCGCCTGAGAATGCGGCGCAGCACGTAGCCCCGACCTTCGTTCGACGGAAAGACACCGTCGGCGATGAGAAACGCGATCGCGCGCGCGTGATCGGCGAGCACGCGAAAGGACACCGCGTCGTATGTCACCACCCGGTCACCGGCCGGCGGCGCCGCAGGCCACTCCGCGGTTCCGACGCCCGCGCCCGGCCGATCGTCGTACGACATGCCGAGCACCTCCTCGGCCCTCGCGATCAGCGGGACGAAGAGATCGGTGTGGTAGTTGTTCGTGACGCCCTGCAGCACCGCGGCGATGCGCTCGAGTCCCGCGCCCGTATCCACCGACGGTTTGGGAAGCGGCTTCAGTGCACCGTCCGCCTGACGGTCGAACTGCATGAACACGAGATTCCAGATCTCGAGGAAGCGCCCCGCCTCCGCGCCTTCCACGAACGCGTCGAGCGAAAACTCGGTGCGTTTGGTATCCGTCCACTCGCCTGTGGCGCCATCGGGAAACGCCCAGTCACCCGCGATGTGCGCCAGGTCGACGTAGATCTCCGAGCACGGTCCGCACGGCCCGGTGTCGGCCATCTGCCAGAAGTTGTCGTGCTCGCCAAGTCCGTAGATGCGGCTGTCCGGGAGGCCGCACAGCTCCTTCCAGAGAGCGCGCGCCTCCTCGTCCGACTCGTAGACCGTGACGCGGAGATGCTCCTTCGGGATGCCGAGCTCCCCGGTGACGAACTCCCACGCGAATCGAATCGCGTCGCTCTTGAAATAGTCGCCAAAGGAGAAATTGCCGAGCATCTCGAAGAACGTGTGGTGACGCGCGGTGTGCCCCACCTGTTCGAGATCGTTGTGCTTGCCTCCCGCGCGCACACACTTCTGCGCGGTGGTCGCGCGCAGGCCGAAGGACGAGCGCTCCTGTCCGAGGAAGATGCGCTTAAACTGCACCATCCCGGCATTCGTGAAGAGGAGCGTGGGATCGTCCGCGGGGACGAGCGACGAGCTGGGACGGACCACGTGCGCATTGCGCTCGAAGTACGCGAGAAAACGCTGACGAATTTCGAATGCGCGCATAGGCTCACAATATACCGCGCCCGTGACCTCGGGGCACGGGCTATTCGAGCGTGATTTCCTCGCTCTCGCCCGGGAGCGAATCGATCACGCGGCGAATCGCGGACCCGTCGTATCCGCGCCGCGCGAGGAATGCGTACAACCGTCGGCGCGTGGTGGCCGCGTCGAGCGAGCGCAGGGTGCGCAGCTTCTTCGCAGCGACCTGCGCGATCTGAGCATCCTCGTCCACCTCATCCTCCAACAACACCTCGGCGACCGCCGCATCGATCACGTCGCGCGCAACACCGCGCCGCCAGAGCTCCGATTGGAGGCGGCGACGCGAGAGCCCCGCGCCCGCGATCTTCGCGCGGATGAACTGCCGCGCGAACTGCGCGTCGTCGAGCGCGCCGAGCGCGATGAGGCGGCCGATGGCCGAGGCGACGTGCTCCGCGGGTTCGCCCTTGCGCACGAGCATGCGCTCGAGATCGCGGGTCGCGCGCGGGCGGGCGGCGAGCATCGCGAGCGCGCGATCGAAGGTGTGGAGGGCGGCGGCTTCGGCGGCGACGCGAGTCGCGAGCGCTTCAGTGAAGGCGACGCCGGTGCGAAGGCCGAGGCGCTCGATGCCGTCGAGAGAGAGCGTGGTGACGACCGCATCGTCAACGAGGATCTCGAATCGGCCGGTGTGCCGGGCGCTTGCCGAGATGGCGCTGACGCGCGCGGCGCTGTCCGGCGAGTCGGACGAGTCGGGCGCGCCGCCGAGCGCCAGCGACGCCGATGAGAACTCGGTCATGCGGACATCGAAGCAGAATTGCCGATCACGATCCCCCGAGATGCACGAAGTGCCGAAGGGGAAGGGTGCGACGAAGACAGTTTCCGGGTGCCTTCGCCACTCCACCTCGCCCTTCGGCACGATTTCGCCGGCGTGCGCGTGCTAATCGTCGCTTTCGACCTCTTCAACAATCTGTCCAGCGTCCTTGATGCCCAGCACGACTTTCACTTTTTCCTCGATCTCCAGCATCATGCTGTTGTTGTCCTTCAGGAACATCTTCGCGTTCTCGCGACCCTGCCCGATGCGCTGGCCGTTGTAGCTGTACCAGGCGCCCGACTTCTCGATGATCCCGGACTCGGAGCCGATGTCGACCAGAAGCGACGTATGGCTGATCCCTTCCGCGTACATGATGTCGAACTCGGCCTGCTTGAACGGTGGCGCGACCTTGTTCTTGACCACCTTCACGCGCACGTGCGAGCCGATGACCTCTTCCTTCTCCTTGACTGGACCGATGCGGCGAATGTCGAGGCGCACGGACGCGTAGAACTTGAGCGCCTTGCCGCCGGTGGTCGTCTCCGGATTGCCGAACATGACGCCGATCTTTTCGCGGAGCTGATTGATGAACACCACGGACGTCTTCGAGCGCGCGATGGCGCCCGTGAGCTTGCGGAGCGCCTGACTCATGAGGCGCGCCTGAAGCCCGACGTGTGAATCACCCATCTCCCCTTCGATCTCGGCCTTCGGTACCAGCGCGGCAACGGAGTCGATGACTACGATATCCACTGCGCCGGAGCGCACGAGGATTTCGCAGATCTCAAGCGCCTGCTCGCCGGTGTCCGGCTGCGACACGAGCAAATTCTCGATGTCGACGCCGAGCTTCTGCGCGTAGTCGGTGTCGAGCGCATGCTCGGCATCGATGTACGCGGCGACACCGCCGGCGCGCTGCGCGTTTGCAACCACGTGCAGGCAGAGCGTCGTCTTGCCGCTGGACTCGGGACCGTAAATCTCGGTGACGCGGCCGCGCGGAATTCCGCCGACGCCGATGGCCGCGTCTAGATTGATGGCGCCCGTGGGGATCACATCGATCCGCACCTTTGCGGAGTCGGCACCCATCTTCATGATGGATCCCTTGCCGCAGCTCTTCTCGATTTGCGCGATCGCCAGATTCAGCGCTTTCTTTTTTTCTTCCTGTCCTGTGGAGACAGCCATGCGGTCACCCAACCCGTGAAATCGTGAGACTGCCGAATCTGGCCTGGCGATAGAAAATCTACCGTCGGGGCTACCTATTACCACTACCCGAACAAACTACGAAAGGCCTCTCGTGCTGTCAACCGGCGGATCGGGCGAGAAAGGCGTTCTCAACATGGCAGACACGAGCACCGCCGTCACCGATGAGAACGCCGACCACGTCGAATCGAAACATCCGTTCCCCGCCCCCATACCTAGCCATCCAGACCGAGGCCGAGCGGATGAGCTCGCGTTGTTTGCGCCAGTTGACGGCCTCTACGGGGTTCCCAAAGTCGTTGCCCCGACGAGTCTTGACCTCCACGAAGGCCACCACGCCGCCCCGCTCCGCGACCAGATCGAGATCCCGATGCCCGTTGCGGAAGCGGCGGTCGAGTATTCTCCATCCCCGCTGAGCCAGCCACACCGCCGCGATTCGCTCGCCCTCCTCCCCAAGCACCTGAGACGCCGCCGTCATGAACGCAAAGATGCGGGCGCCCGTCTGGACGCCCGCATCGAATGAACTCACCCCGAAGCTGCGCCGCGCACGTGCGGCAGCTTTCACCGTCAGCGCACCACGACTTCGGCGACTGCCCCTGCGCGAGCAACAGCTCGACTTTCGCCGCGGCAATCCCGGCGACCGGCGTGTCCATCTTGAGAAGGACCCTGTCGCTCTTGCGAATCCACAAATGCTCCTGCGACTCACCAACCTGCAGCGTCAACGTCCAGCAGTCGTAGGTGCCGTCAGGAACGAGCAGACTGTCCTGCCCGGTGACCCACAGATTCATCACCACGTGCGCCTGGTCGTGCGGTCCGACGAAGACCGTCGTCGCACTTCCCTTCCAGTCCGGCGCCAGAGGCGCGGACGCGAGCAGCGGCTCGAGCCAATAGATGTTGCCGACCAGATTGCGCTCGTTTTTCATCGCCACTCGGACGCCGCCGCCGCTGTCGCCTTCGAAGGTGGTGACGATGCTATCGCGCGTATACCGCGTGGTGATGTCCTGATCCGCGGTGTGCACCACGCGGTGCACCGGCTCGAGCGTAGTCTTCGCAACGTAGAGAGACTCGGCGAGCTCGAGGGTGTTGATCTTCCGCGATTCCGCGAGGAGCCACACGGTCTTCCCGTCGTACGTCGCATCGGTGAGCTCGAGTGTGCGCCATCCGAGTCGGTGCGCCTGTCCCTGAGAGAAAATGCGCGCCACGTAGGTGAGCTTGGACGGCTTGAGCTTGGTCGCCGACGGCGCGACGAGCACCGGGTTCGCCGACTCGGACGCCGTTGCGGAAGCTCCGGTAGAGGCGGGCGACGCGGACGAGGCGGGACGCGCGCCATGCGAGCACGCCGACACCGCACCCGCGAGAACGAGCGACGACATCAGAGCAAAGGCAGGCATTCCAGACTTCACGATTCCTCCATGAGTGACACACCGCGCGGCGCGCGAACGCTAGCTCGCGGGCCCGCAGATACGATCGATATCGTCGAGACCTACGAGCACGTCTCGCGCTTTGGATCCATCGGCGGGGCCGAGGATCCCGGCGTCCTGGAGCTGGTCGATGATGCGAGCGGCGCGACCATAGCCGACCTTGAGCCGGCGCTGCAGCAGCGACGTCGAGCCGAGCTGATTCTGTACGACGACCTCGGCCGCCTCGCGAAAGAGCTTGTCGCGCTCACCCGCAATCTCGGCGTCGCCGGGGTCGGCGGACGCGATCGCTTCGCGCTTGCGCATCTCCTCGAGAATGTCCGGCTCGTGTGACACCGGCTCCTCGATGATGAGTCCCTCGGACTCCAGCACGCGACGCCGTTCGGCCCTCTTGCCCTCGTACCAGCCCATCAACCCCTCGGTGTCCTCCGAGGAAATATACGCCCCCTGAAGACGCGCTGCCTCCGACTTCCCGGGCGGAATGAAGAGCATGTCGCCGTTGCCGAGCAGCGACTCGGCGCCCATGCCGTCGATGATCGTTCGGCTGTCCACCTGCGACGCCACCCGAAACGCGATGCGGCTCGGGAAATTCGCCTTTATCAACCCCGTGATGACGTTGACGCTCGGCCGCTGCGTCGCTAGGAGGAGATGGATGCCGATCGCGCGCGCCTTCTGCGCGAGACGAGCGAGCGGCGGCTCGACCTCGCCCTGCACCGTCATCATGAGATCCGCGAGCTCGTCGATTACCACGACGATGTACGGGAGATGCTTGCCCGTATACTCGGTGTTCTCGAACGCGACATCCTTTCGCGTCGCGACCTTGAGCTTGTCGCCGTTCTTGAGCCGCCGATTGAAGTCCTGAATGTTGCGGCACCCGTTGGCGGCCAGGAGCTCGTATCGCTCCTGCATCTCCATCTCGGCCCACTTGAGCACGGACGCGGCGTCGTGGCTGTCGGTGATCACCTTGTGCCGCAGATGCGGGAGCGTGTTGTAGACGGAAAGCTCGACCATTTTCGGGTCGATCATCAGAAAGCGCAGCGTCTTGGGCGTGTGTTTGTAGACGAGACTCGTGATCACGGTGTTCACGCAGACCGATTTTCCGGAACCCGTCGCACCGGCGATGAGGAGATGCGGCATCTTCGCGAGATCGGCGATCACCGGCTGTCCCTCGAGATCCTTTCCGAGCGCGATCGGGAGCGCGGCGCGCGCGTTCCTGAATTCCGGGGACTCCAGGAGCTCGCGGAATGCTACGATCTCCGAGGTCGGATTCGGCACCTCTACCCCAACCGCGCCGCGTCCGGGAATGGGCGCGACGATGCGAATGCTCGCCGCGCGCATCGCCAGCGCGAGATCGTTGGACAGGTTCGCGATCTGCCGCACCTTCACGCCCGGCGCGGGCTCGACCTCGAACTGCGTCACCACCGGCCCGGTGGTGCGGCCGATGATCTCCGCTTCCACGCGAAAGGTGCGGAGCGCATCCGTGAGCTTCACGCCCATGGCATCGAGCTCCTTCTTCCCGAACTCAGGATTCCGCGGCGCTGCGGGGGTGAGCAGCTCGGGCGGCGGAAGCTCGTCGTCCGCGAGCGCGCCTTCGTCGGTGGCGTCGATGGCAGCTGCGATTCGATCGTCGTGCTCGGCGGCCAGATCGGCGCGGCTCTTCTTTCTCTTCTTCCCACGCGCGGCGTCGTCGGCGCTTGCCTCCGCGCTCTCCTGCATGAGCGATGGATCGACCTGCGGCATCTCCTCGGGTGGCGGCTCGAGCGGCCCGCCCGAAACGAGCAGGGGCTCGTCACCCTTGCGCTTCTTGCGACGCCGCGCTGGCGCGTCCTCTTTCACCGCCTCGAATACTTCGGGGCGATGCACGCGCACGCCGATCAGCACGCGAATGGGATTCCACGCGAGAGTGAGCACGGTGAGCGCGCAGAGCAGCAGCGAGATCACGAACCACGCGCCCACTGGACCGAAGAACGCGTAGAGGTAGTACGCGACGAACGATCCCCACAGGCCGGCCGCAAGCGACCCGACACTCTCGCCGTTTTCTACGCCTAATCCGCACGCGATGGGCAGGAGGACGACCAGACCGGCGAGAAAGAGCATCCACGATCGATCGGTGTCCGAGCGCATGCGTCCAAACAGTCGAAGTGCGTGCACGGCGGGGACGAGCGGGAGCAGGATCGTCGCGGGAATGCCGAGCAGCTTGAACAGTCCCAGGCGCAGGCACGAGCCGACGGGGCCCATGAGTCCGTGCGCCTCGCTGCACGAGCTCGTGACTGGCGTTCCCGCGCCGACGAGAATCGTGGCGGCGAGGAAGAGGCCAAAGACGAGAAGCACGACGCCGACGAGCTCGCGTCTGAGCCGACCTTCCATTGCTCCTACCGCTCCCGGTCGGGGCCGAGCAGCGTGATCTGCCGATCCTGAA
>DATHJR010000330.1:0-5849 GCA_035286525.1 Gemmatimonadaceae bacterium
GTCCTTTGACTCGCCGCGCGCCCCCGCCCGCTGGAACCATGCGGTCGCCCGGGTGCCACACGCGCACGGAGAGCGCTTTCCGAGCCGGCAGCTTTGCGCTCCATAACGAAACGACGTCCTCGTCGCGCGCATGGAAACGAAAATCACCCAGCCGGACCGCTCCCTGGAGAATTAACGCGCCGGAGGGCGTATTAGTTGCGGCGCGCCGTAAGATGATCGTGCCGCGATGCAGGGCAGCTTCGAAGCCGCCCGAAAGCTGGATTCGGGCGCCGCTCCTTCCCTTGGTAATAAACGAAACGAGCCTGTCCGTTCCCCGTCGATCGAGCGTGACGCCCGCCCGTGCGGCGATCGCCGGCCAGAGGAGCGCAAGCGCGTCGGAGTCATGCTGGAGCATCAACTCGCGGGCGACCAGAACGGCGCCATTCCGGAGCTCGAGCGCGAGCTCGCGATCGATGAACGCATCGACCTCCGCGCGAAGCGCTGCGGCGCGCGCGCCGAGCGCAAGGAGCTCGCTCGCGAGCGCGGGCCGTGCGCGCAAGAGCGCTGGGAGAATCTCGTGGCGCACGCGATTGCGGAGGTGGTCGAGGCGCGCGTTGCCGGGGTCTTCGACCCACGGCAGGCCGGAATCCGCGGCGTAGGTTGCGAGATCGTCGCGACCGATGGCGAGCAGCGGGCGAACGATGGCGTCTTGGGCGACGCTCTTGGCAGCCAGCGCCGCGAGACCCCGCGCACCGGAGCCGCGCATCACGCGCATCAGCACCGTCTCGATCTGATCGTCGCGCGTGTGCGCCGTTGCGATCTGCGCGCCGCGCTCGTGCGCGACGCGGCGCAGAAAGCTCCAGCGCTGCGCGCGCCACTCGGCTTCGGTGGCCTTGGTGACCGCGGCGCGCTCGGACACGAACTCGATGTCGAGACCGGCGGCCACGCTGCGCACCAGCGCGATCGACTCCGCGGCGTGGGCGCCGGTTGCGTGATCGAAGCTGGCGACGGACACGACCGTGTCCCGTGCACGGGAGGTGGCCGCATGCAGGAGAGACATCGAGTCGCGCCCGCCGGACACGGCGAGCACGACGCGGCGTCCTCGCAGCTCTCGCTCGACCAGCCTCGGCACCGAATCATGCATTCTGCAGTCTAACTCTACTGGCTCCGGCGGCGCAGGCACCATAGATTCCGCCACGAACGCACACTCAACGAGGACATCGGTGGAAACACACGGCCCCCTGGGCGTCATCTGGGTAAGTCTCGGCCTCGGCGCGTTCTATATGGCGCTGATCTGGATCAACTCTCTGCTCGGCATCGTCCTCACTCCACTGTTCGTGCTTCTCCTAGACGGCCTGCGGAGCATGATCGTCCGTAAGAAGCCCGCAACACCGGTCGCCTGACACTTTCCGGTCCAAATTGTCGTATTAATGTGCGGGACGAAGCCTCGGTTTCGTCCCGCTCGTCCATCGTGGATTCTGCGCGTTCTGATCACGGTGCACACCGTCAAGGAGACACATGATCGGCATCGTTCTGCTCGTCGTCATCGTCGCCGCCGGATTCTGGTTCGTCGGCGCGTACAATTCGCTCATCGGCCTGCGCAATCAGGTGTTCAACGCGTGGAAGCAGATCGATGTTCAGCTCAAGCGCCGCCACGATCTCATCCCGAATCTCATCGAGACAGTGAAGGGCGCGATGAATTTCGAGAAGGAGACGCTCGAGTCCGTGATCGCGGCGCGCAACCAGGCGATCGCGGCCACACGCGGCACGACGGATCTTCCGTCGGCGCAGCAGGTGCAGGCTACCGCCGCCGCGGAGGGACAGCTCTCGTCGTCGCTCAGCAGGCTGTTCGCCGTGGTCGAGGCGTATCCCAACCTCAAGGCGACGGCGAACGTCGCGCAGCTGCAGGAAGAGCTGACGTCGACCGAGAACAAGATCGCGTTCGCGCGCCAGCTCTACAACGACCAGGCGACCGTGTACAACACGCGGCAGCAGCAGTTCCCCGCCAGCCTCGTCGCGGGATTTGCGAGGGCGACGCCGGCGGAGCTGTGGGAGATCACGGATGCGTCGGAGCGTGAGGTCGTGAAAGTCGATCTCTCGATGAACGCCAAGAAGTGAGCGACGAGGTTAATCTCTTCGCGCAGCAGGAGGCCAATCGCCGGCGCTCTCGATGGCTGGTGATTGGCTTCATCCTGTTTTTTGCTTGGCTGGGATTCGGCGGCGACTACATCGCGTATCTCGCGACCGCGCACGCGCCGCCCGAGTCGTACCACCACGTGTTTCCGTGGATCGGGCTCGTGCTCACCACGCTCGGCGCACTGATGGCGAAGTACTCGTACAGCACGGGACCGACGAACATCCTGAAGTCGACGGGCGCGCGCGAGATCATCGACGCGCAGACGCCGCAGGAGACGCAGCTCGTGAACGTGGTGGAGGAGATGTCGGTCGCCTCCGGCATCACGAAGCCGCACATCTGGATCGTCGACGACCCGGATCCGAATGCGTTCGCGACGGGGCACGACGAGTCGGACTCGAATATCGCCGTGACGCAGGGGCTGCTCGCCATTTGCTCGCGCGATGAGCTGCAGGCGGTGGTCGCGCACGAGATGGGGCACATCAAGAATCTCGACGTGCGGCTGATGACGCTGCTGGCGGCACTGGTGGGCGCGGTCGCGCTGATCGCGGACGGCGCGGGGCGCGTGATGTTCAGCGGCGGCTTCGGACGCGGACGCAGCCGGAGCAGCAGCGATCGCGAGAGCGGATCCAACCCGCTGGTCATACTGCTCTTCGTGGTGTGGATCGTGAGCTGGATTCTCGCGCCGCTCATCACGCGTCTGCTCGCGATGGGCGTGAGCCGCAAGCGCGAGTATCTGGCGGACGCGATGAGCGCGCAGTTCACGCGCAATCCGCTCGCGCTGGCGAGCGCGCTCACGAAGATCGAGAGCGCGAGCGAGCCGACGCGGAGCATCAAGGGCGGCGCCGCGCACCTGTGCATCGCCGACCCAATGGGCCGCGCGGTGAACGGGGCCGAGGGGAAGGTGGCGGAGCTCTTCGGCACGCATCCGCCCATGCCGACGCGCATCGCGCGACTCAAGCTGATGGGCTACGAGCAGTCAGAGCAGGCGATCCCGGGCGGGAGCGCAGCGCCGATAGCGACGCCGACCACAGCGAGCATTCCAGCGATCTAGTCGCACCGTCGTTGAAGTCTCGGTTTGTGTCCGCGCAGTTCTCTGTTTTTGTCCGTTTCCCCAATTGTTTGCGCTTGTTGTCCGGCGCCGATCGCCTTCGCGGCGCACGAGCGAGCACTAACCTATAGGATATTGACAAAAAGTGGACACAAACGGAGAAAAACGGAGAGTGCCTATCGCGTGGCATCCGAACAAAAACGCCGTCGCCCCTTGCGAGACCACGGCGTTTTTCTTTCCTGGATGAGACGCCTTACTTGTGCGCCAGGTGGAACTGCTCGGCCTCGGTAGAGCCCGCGAGCGCCGCGGTGGCCGACTGGCCGCTCGTGACAGCCATCAGGACCTGGTCGAAATAGCCCGTTCCCGCCTCGCGCTGATGTTTCGTGCCCGTGTAGCCGTCGGCCTCCCGCGCGAACTCCTCGTTCTGCAGCTCAACGTAGGCTGGCATTCCCTCGGTGCTGTAGCGGTGCGCCAGATCGAACGAGTAGTAGTTGATCATGTGCCAGCCGGCGAGCGTGATGAACTGGAACTTGTAGCCCATCGCGGCGAGCTCGCGCTGGAATTTCGCGATCGTCGTTGCATCGAGATTGCGCGACCAGTTGAACGACGGCGAACAGTTGTACGCGAGCATCTTGCCGGGATACTGACCGTGCACGGACTCGGCGAATTTCTTCGCCTCGTTGAGATCGGGCGTTCCCGTTTCGCACCAGAGCAGGTCGGCGTAGGGCGCGTACGCAAGCGCGCGTGCAGCCACTGCGTCCATGCCGTTGCGAATGTGGAAGTACCCCTCGGTCGTGCGCTCGCCCGTCGTGAACGCGCGATCGGCTTCGTCGATGTCGCTCGTGATCAGCGTCGCCGCGAGCGCATCGGTGCGCGCGATGATCACCGTTGGAACATCGAGAACGTCGGTCGCCAGGCGCGCGGCGTTCAGCGTGCGCACGAATGACGCGGTGGGAATGAGCACCTTGCCGCCCATGTGGCCGCACTTCTTCTCGGCCGCCAGCTGGTCCTCGAAGTGCACGCCGCTCGCGCCGGCGTCGATCATCGACTTCATCAGCTCGAACGCGTGGATCGGCCCACCGAACCCGGCTTCGGCATCGGCGACGATCGGCACGAGCCAATCACGTCCCGCCTTCCCTTCACTCCACTCGATCTGGTCAGCCCGCACGAGCGCATTGTTGATTCGGCGCACCAGTGCGGGCACGCTATTCGACGGATAAATGCTCTGATCCGGATACGTCTGCGCGGCGAGATTTCCGTCCGCGGCAACCTGCCAGCCGCTCATGTAGATCGCCTGCAGTCCGGCTTTTACCATCTGCACGGCCTGCGCGCCCGTAAGCGCTCCGAAGGTATGAACGTATTCCTTACTATGCAGCAGCTCCCACAGCTTGAGCGCGCCGCGCGTCGCGAGCGAGTACTCGATCTTCACCGATCCGCGAAGACGAACGACGTCTTCCGCCGTGTACGTCCGCGCCACTCCGTTCCAGCGCGGGTCCTTGGCCCACCTGGACTCCAGCTGGCCCGCTTCGGCGGCGAAATCGACTGTGCTCATCTCGAACTCCCTGTGGTTCGCCGGATCGAGGTCCGGATGAAGTTGACGTTGCTCCGCCGACACGCGGCCGAAGCGAGCGCGCAGCGATCTGCGCCCCACTGCGTTACATACTGTGCGCGGGGTGGAAGTCTAAGCCGCCCAGGGTCGGTCTACCCTGTCCGGTCGGATAGGCCCGGAAGCCCCTTTGGAGCCACCGGGTTGCACGGCGACACGGAACATTCCAACCCCCACGCTTTACATCCGCCTAGTCAACGCAATATTGGTTCTCGCCTTCAACCTCAGGCCCATCGTATGCTAGCAGACACGATCCTCATCATAGACGACGAGCCACAAATCCGTCGCGTCGTGAAGAACGCGCTCGCCAATGAGGTCTCCTCGGTGCTCGAGGCCTCGGACGGCGCAGAAGGGCTCGCGGTAGCCACCGCCGAGCGTCCCACGCTCGTCGTGCTCGACCTCGGGCTGCCCGACATGGCCGGCATCGATGTCTGCCGCTCGCTCCGCGCGTGGTCCGCGGCACCGATCGTCGTCCTCTCGGCTCGCCACTCGGATCACGAAAAGGCGTCGCTCCTCGACTCCGGGGCCGACGACTACATCACCAAGCCGTTCAGCAATCTCGAGTTCGCGGCACGCATCCGTGCGAATCTCCGCCGCGCGCAGGCGTCGCAGATCGCCGCGTCCGTGCAGCCGATGCAGATCGGGTCGCTCGTGGCCGACTTCACCGCGCGCGTGCTGCGCCGCGGCGCCGAGACGATCCATCTCACGCCGATCGAGTGGGAGCTGCTGCGCACGTTCGTCACGCAAGCGGGACGCACGCTCACGCACCAGCAGATCTTCAACGCCGTGTGGGGACGCGCGTTCGGCGATCCGCAACAGTATCTGCGAGTGCACGTCGCCAATCTGCGGCGCAAGATCGAGACGGATCCGGTGCGCCCGCAGCTCATCGTCACGGAGCCAGGCGTCGGCTATCGGTTCGAGCTGCCGCGCTGAATGACGTACAGCCTCGGGCGCCGGTGGACATCGGCGTTCGTCTGGACGGCCGTCTTCCTGTTCGCCACCTACGTAATGGTCGGCGTGCAGGGAGAGATCACAGAAGCGCACGTCGCGCTTTTGTATCTCCTCATCATCCTTGGCGG
>DATHJR010000331.1:0-5853 GCA_035286525.1 Gemmatimonadaceae bacterium
ACAACGACGGCGATCACCAGGGCCTGCTCGCGGAGGCATCGAAGGGCATGGGGACGGAGCTCTACGACTCGCCCCACTCGGTGGATGTCGCCGGCGTGCGGCTGCTGGTCATCCACGATCTGAGCGACGTGGCCGAGCGCTCCGTGGACGCGCACGCCGTCGTGATCCACGGGTGCTCGCACATCAAGCAGTCGCGCACCTCGGGATCGACGCTCCTGCTGAATCCGGGTGAGGCGTGCGGCTGGCTGTTCGGCGTGCCGACCGCGGCGGTGCTCGATCTGGAAACGCTCAAGGTCGATTTTCTCACGCTCAATGAGGCCGAGTGGAAGCGATAGGCGCGGGGATGGCGAGTCGCATTCTGATTCTGGATTTCGGATCGCAGTTCACGCAGCTGATCGCGCGCCGGGTGCGCGAAGCGGGTGTCTACTCGGAGATTCATCCGCCCGGTCGGAGTCTCGAGTGGATTCGCGACTGGAAGCCGACCGGGATCATTCTGAGTGGCGGCCCGAATTCCGTGTACGACGAAGGCGCGCCGACGGTTCCTCTCGAGATTCTCGATCTCGCCCCCACGCTCGGCGTGTGCTACGGCATGAACCTCATCGTCCACCTGATGGGCGGCGAGATCGCACCGGCGCATCGGCGCGAGTACGGCCGCGCGGAGCTCATCATCGACGACAGCGACACGCTCTTCGATGGCTTCACGGCCGGCGAGTCGACATCCGTGTGGATGAGCCACGGCGACCAGGTGAACGTCGTGCCCGATGGATTCGAGGTGCTCGCCCACAGCGCGAACTCGCACGTCGGCGCCTTCCGTGCGCGCGACCGCGCGATTTTCGGGGTGCAGTTTCATCCAGAGGTCGTGCACACTCCGCGGGGCGGAGAGCTCATCGAGAACTTTCTCTTCGGCGTCTGCAAGGCGGTCCCGTCGTGGACTACGGGCAAGTACATCGAGGAGGAGGTGGCGAGAATCAGGGAGCTCGTGGGCGATGCGCGAGTCATCTGCGGGCTCTCCGGCGGCGTCGACTCGTCCGTGGCCGCGGCGCTGGTGCATCGCGCGATCGGGTCGCAGCTCACCTGCATCTTCGTCGATCACGGGCTCCTGCGGCTGCACGAGCGCCAGCAGGTGGAGAAGACCTTTCGCGCCCACCTCGGCATCGAGCTCATCACGATCGACGCATCCGAGCGCTTTCTCTCCGCGCTGGCGGGGGTCGAGGATCCGGAAGAGAAGCGGCGCCGCATCGGGCACACGTTCATCGATGTGTTCGAGGACGCGGCGGCCGCGGCGGGACACGATGCGAAGTTCCTGGTGCAGGGAACGCTGTACCCCGACGTGATTGAGTCCGCGGCGCCGCACGGCGGACCGTCGGTGACGATCAAGACGCATCACAACGTCGGCGGGCTCAAGCCCGACATGAAGTTTGCGCTCATCGAGCCGCTACGCGAGCTATTCAAGGATGAGGTGCGCAGAGTGGGGCGGGAGCTCGGTCTTCCGGAAACGATCGTCGGGCGCCACCCATTTCCGGGTCCGGGGCTCGCGATCCGAATTCTGAGCGACATCACGCGCGAGAAGATCGACGTGCTGCAGCGCGCGGATGCCATCTATCTCGAGGGGATACGCGAGGCCGGCCTCTACGACGACATCTGGCAGGCGTTCGCGGTGTTGCTGCCGGTACGGAGCGTCGGCGTGATGGGCGACTATCGCACGTACGAGAACGTCGTCGCGCTGCGCGCCGTCACGAGCCTGGACGGAATGACGGCCGACTGGTACCCGTTCCCGTACGAGGTGCTCGGTCGCATCTCGAACCGGATCATAAACGAAGTGCGTGGGGTCAACCGTGTCGTTTATGACGTGAGCTCGAAGCCTCCGGCAACGATCGAGTGGGAGTAAGGAGATAGTCGGACGGCGCTGGAGGAGCGTTTCAGTTCGAGCTCTTCGAGGCGCGGAGCAGCTCGCAAAAGGTATCAACCTCACTGATGACAGTCTCACCGATGAATCGCAAGCTCTCGAGCGATCGTTCCGCAGCTTCCTGATGACCTGCGCCGCACGCATCGGCAAGGATTACGGGGATGATTCCGATATCTGTGGCATGTCGCGCGGTTGGCTCGATGCCGATCTCCAACGCGATTCCGACAATGGCGAGCGAGATGATGCCGCAGTCGCGCAATGCGTAGCTCAGCGGAGTGCCTTCGAACGCCGACATGGAGAGCTTGTCAAACACCGCTTCGTCTGGCGTCGGCATGAGCTCCTGGACGATGGCGGTGCTCGGCGCATCGCGCAGGAACCAGGGTTTGACCGAGTCCGGCTCGTCCGTACGCTGCCATGCCATCGCGGTCCGATACTGCGTCACGCCCATCCAGCTCTTGGGCATCGACATGTGCCTGGTGAAGACCACGCGCATTCCCGCCTCCCGTGCCGCGGCAAGCGCGCGACTCGCGCGCTCAACGATCTGATCGCCGGCCTTGATCTGACTGCGAATGCCCACCTGCATGTCGTAGACGAGCAGTGCCATCGATCGCGGATCGCAAAGCTCCTCGAGGCTCTGCGGAACGTTGAGGCCGTGCGTGTGTTTCATCGTCGATTTCCTCTCCCGCTATACACGCCGAGCCATCGGATGGACCGGCCAGAGTACGCTCGCTTCGGCCGGCGACGACATCAGCGACCATCCACCAATGCGTCTGTCGAGAATCAACGCGAAGCCTATGGCAATCACCGGAATCTGCAATGCATCAGCGAGACGAATCTTCGTTGCGTCGACTCGATTCATCGCCAGGACGGAGAAATCACTCGACGTGCAGCAGCTGATGCTGGTTACCGAACGGCCGAGCGATTCCGCGCCGCTGAGCCTCCTTGCAACTAGCCTTGGTTGCGATTGTGACGTTCGCAAGCTTTCGGAATCGCGCGCAACCAGGAGAGGGCGGATGCGATCATATCTCGTGAGTCTCGTTGTGGCGGCGACAGTCGTAGCTGCGGCTTGCGATTCGACGCGGCCGGTCACGGCCGCCGATCGTGCGGCGCTTCAGCAACACGAAGATCAGTGGGCGGGGCGAAACTTTCATTCCTACGTCTTCGACTATTCGGAGACGCAACTGAGCACGAACTACAACGTGCGAATTACGGTACTGAACGACACGGTGGCCACTGTGATCGACTTGCAAACCGGTCAACCTCCAACCGTTCCGCGCACGTGGCCGACGATGGACGCGCTCTTCAACGAGGCGGATTTCGCCGTGCTGCAGGGCGGGGTTACCCTCGAATACGACGATCAGTACGGATACCTCACGTTGTTCAGCATTCAGAACAACAATCCCGGTGGTCAATTCCTGGTCAGGGTATCGAATCTCCAGCCGCTGCCGTAGGGAAAGGGTGAGCGAAGCGCGCCCGCGAGGTGGTTCATCGCGGGCGCGCCTTCGTGCAAATCACTGACCTCCGGAGCGTGCCCTCGCTTCAATCGCCCAGTGACGCGCGCACTATTGCGAAGGTGCATCCCTGTGGCAATGGTGTGTGGCGACCGATCCCGGGTCAATCCCTATCGGAGGAGAACGCGTGCGAACTTTTCTCGTCGGTCTCGCGGTTGTGGGAACGCTCGCCGCGTGCAGTAGCTCCACGGACGTCGGCGTCGCGGCGTTGGTCTCTCTGAATCGGCATCAGGCGCAATGGGAACAGCGGACCTTCGGCTCGTACTCGTTCGATCTGGTCCAGGAGAAATTCGGGCGCACCTCGAACGTCCACATTACGGTGAACGGTACCACGATCGTTAGCGTCATCGACAACACGACGGGTGAGCCGCCGGAGGTGGACGCTGGCTATCCCACGATCGACGAGCTCTTCGCCACGGCGCAGGCCGTGTTTGGACAGAAGGGCGAGACGCTGCAGATGGAGTTCAACGAGCAGTACGGGTATCCGACGCTGGTCGCGATAGACAACTCGAATCCCGCCGGCCCCTACTCGGCACAGGTCTCGAGCCTCGCTTCCACGAATTAGCCAGGGCGCCAGCCCCCGACGGAAGGAGATTCTCGGGGTCCTGGCGTGTAGATTGTCGATTCCTGGGTCGCCCGTTCGACGCATAGTGGGGATCATCCGTCCTGCTGAACCGGAGGAGCGAGCACATGAGTAAGGCACGAGTTCTCGTAGGCACACGCAAGGGTGCGTTCGTACTGACGTCGGACGGAAAGCGGAAGAGCTGGGACGTTGCCGGTCCATTCTTCGCCGGGTGGGAGATCTACCACGTGGCGGGCTCACCCGCCGATCCGAACCGCCTTTACGCGTCGCAGTCGAGCGCGTGGTTCGGGCAGGTGATTCAGCGATCGGACGACGGCGGCGTCACGTGGGCGCCCGTCGGCAACAAGTTCGTGTACGACGGCGTGCCGGGCACGCACCAGTGGTACGACGGGACAGCGCATCCGTGGGAGTTCAAGCGAGTGTGGTATCTCGAGCCCTCGCTCACCGATCCAGATGTCGTGTACGCGGGCGTGGAGGACGCGGCGCTCTTTCGCTCGAGCGACGGCGGCCAGAATTGGGAAGAGCTCTCCGGCCTGCGCCAGCACGGGTCGGGCCCGCGCTGGCAGCCCGGCGCCGGCGGCATGTGCCTGCATACCATCATTCTCGACCCCACGAATCCCGACCGCATCTACATCGCGATCTCGGCCGCCGGCGCGTTTCGCACCGACGATGGCGGCAAGAGCTGGCGCCCAATCAATCAGGGATTGAAGTCCCAGTACATTCCCGATCCGAACGCGGAGGTTGGACACTGCGTGCACAAGATGGCGATGCACCCGTCGCGGCCGGGCGTGCTCTTCATGCAGAAGCACTGGGACGTGATGCGGAGCGATGATGCGGGCGACATGTGGCGCGAGGTGAGCGGCAACCTGCCGACGGATTTCGGCTTCGTCGTCGACGTGCACGCGCACGAGCCCGAAACCGTCTACGTCGTGCCGATCAAGAGCGACTCGGAGCACTATCCGCTCGATGGCAAGCTCCAGGTGTATCGCAGCCGCAGCGGCGGCGACGAGTGGGAAGCGCTCACGAAGGGACTCCCGCAGGAGAACTGCTACGTGAACGTGCTGCGCGATGCGATGGCAGTCGACTCGCTCGATTCCTGCGGCGTCTACTTTGGAACGACGGGAGGGCAGGTGTACGCATCGGTCGATGCGGGCGACAGCTGGAAGCCGATCGTGCGCGATCTGCCGGCGGTGCTGTCGGTGGAAGTGCAGACGCTGTCATGATCCGGGTCGTCCTGCCGCAGCATCTGCGCACCCTCGTTGGCGTAAGCGGCGAAGTGGAGCTGTGCATCGATGGCGCCGCGACGCCGCGCGCGATTCTCGACGCGCTCGAGGCGCGCTATCCGATGCTGCGCGGAACGATTCGCGATCAGGTCACACAGGAGCGGCGAGCGTTCCTGCGCTTCTTCGCCTGCCAGGAGGATGTCTCGCACGAGTCGGCTGACTTTCAGCTCCCCGATGACGTGGCGTCGGGGGACGAGCCGCTAATGATCGTCGGCGCTATCGCGGGCGGGTGACGACGCGGCTCAAGCGGCCATCTCCGGAAGCACGTCGAGCGTTCCCGAGCCGACCAGGACCACATCGCCACCGACGAAGACTGCGGAAACCGAGCCCGGGCTACCCTCGGGCCTGACTCGCAGCTCGCTGGGCCTTCCGGTGTACCTTCCCTGATTGAGAACGAAGGTGTCGCCGGCCACGGCGAGCCCGTGCCTGAGCCGATATGCGCCGATCGTTCCCGCAGCACTCCCGGTGGCGATGTCCTCGACGATCCCATCGTTGTTCCAATGGCGCACCTCGACCGACTCCTCATCGAGAAGCACGGCGAACTGCGCCCCGTACCCGTGCAGTATCCCG
>DATHJR010000332.1:0-13635 GCA_035286525.1 Gemmatimonadaceae bacterium
CGACTACGCAAATAACAGCCGCGATGCCGATCATGATTCCCAGAACGGTGAGCAGGCTCCGCATCTTGTTGCGGACCAAAGCAAAGACCGAGGACGCGAGCAGCGCGGCGTAGTTCACGAGTTTTCCATGTGTCTGCGAAAACTTACGCGCGTGCGACTGCCGTCGTTAAGGGCGGCGGCCACATTACTCGATTGTCATATTCGACAGACACAGGTACCGTGCGCCGACCTAACTGCTCTCACGCCTCCGTCGGAAACTCGAACCGCTTTATCTCGTAGCCCTCATTGCTCACGAGAACGTGTGTGCGGTATTTCCGCATATCGGTGTCCTGATAGTCGATCAGAAGCCGCACGACACGATTCGTCGACCCCGGCACGAGCACGAAACTCCGCTCGGCCTCTCGTCCTCTGGCATCCTCCTCACGCATTGTAATGCTGCCAGTGTCGTGCGCGGCGAGCGCGGTCTCGCGGTACTTGAGAATGATCGAGATGTGCGGTCCGATATCGCTTTCGTCGAGCGTAGCCGTCACGCGAATATTGATTGCTGGACTGTTCCCGTCGTTTCGCACCACTACCTGATCGGCTCTCTCCGTTCTGAGTGCCACCACCAGCGGCCGCGTCGACACTTCGAATTGTCTGAGTGACAGGTCGATTTGTCGATGCGATGTTTCCAGTTGATTGAGAGCCGCTTGGTGCTGCGCGGCCGCGTAGCGACGCAGGAGCTTCGTTTCGTACGTGTACCACAGGTAAATCGCGCCGGCGAGAAAAATCGCGATCGTTTGCGCACCGAGCCAGGATAGAACCCAGCCATCGTTGCGCAGCAGAAGACCACACACGAGTGTGGACGCGACCAGGTAGACGACGCCAACGAAAAGGAAGAGAGTCGTCGTGCCCCTGGTATCGATGCTGTCCGACCGATCTCCGGAACTGACCTTCCTGTTCGTCATGTACGGAGGATGTGCACTCCTTCGCGCCGGGAACAGTGGGACATTCGTCCTTTGTCGCCCGGTATTGCACGCGCGAGTTACGGATCGAACGGATCCTCATCATCCCCAGGCGTCGATCCGCTCACGCCTCCGATCTTCTCCACCCGCAGCACCTGCCGCTGCGTCGTGCCTCCCGCCGTCATCGTGACGAGATAGTCCCCGCTCTCGACGAGGCCGACGGTGCGACCACCACCACCACCAACGCCACCCGGAACCGCCTTGCTCGCGCGCACGGCGCCGAGCACCTGACTCAGCACCTCCTGGCTCACCGCCCCCTCGCCCTCACCCTCCGCAGCGCCCTCCGCGTTCGCCGGCGCGCCAGCCTTCTTCGCGCTGTCCGCTGGCCCAGCCTTCTTGGCACTGTCCGCCACCCCAGCCTTCTTCGCGCTGTCCGCGACGCCGTGGCGGCGCGGAAGCGGACTCTCGCCCGCTCGTTCGGCGAATCGTCCGCCTCCTCCTCCTCCTCCTGCAGTCGCGCGCTGAAAGAGCTCTCCCACGGTTCCGTTGTCGATGTGCTCTCGCACGTTCGCGAGCACCGGCTTCGGCGCGACGTCCTCCTTCGCGAGCGAATCGAAGACGTGATCGAGCTTGCGTGCGGTGATCAGACTGTCGCGTCGTCCTGCCGGCGAAAGCGGCGTCTTTGCGGCAGGCTTGGCTCCTAGGTCCCACGTTACGTGGTGTAGACCCGCGCCTCCGCGTCCCGTGAGCGTCTTCAGCGTGTCGCCCTTCATGCTCGTGATGACGAACTTCACCGAGTCCTTCGGCGACCCGCTCGTGAGGCGGTACACGATGTCCGCCCCGAACGGCGCGCTCCGCCCCCTGAACGTGCCTTGTCCGGAGGAGATGTCCGCGCCCGGCGTGTCGCCGAACGCGTAGCCCGTCTTCGGCGCGAAGAGATACGCATTCTTCGCGTACACGCTGTCGTTGAGCTGCTCGAGCGCGGACACGTCGGCGATCCAGATTCCGCGTCCATGCGTCGCCGCGATGATCTCGTGGTCGCGTGGATGAATCTTGAGATCGTGCACCGGCACGCTGGGCAGCCCGCTCATGAACTTCTGCCAGGAGAGCCCGCGGTCGCGCGAGATGTACGCGCCGATGTCCGTCCCGACGTAAAGCAGATCGCGGTTCACCGGGTCCTCGCGTATGACGTGCAGGAAGTCGGGGCCGCCCTTCGGCAGGTCGCCCACGATAGATCGGAATGTCCGTCCGAAATCCGACGTCACGAACAGATACGGCGTGAAATCGTTCACCCGGTGATTGTCGAAGGCGACGTAGAACGTCGCGCTGTCGAAGTGCGAGGGCTCGATCCGAACGACGTAGCTCTTTGGCGGCACGCCCGCGAAGCGTCCCGTGAGGTTCTCCCAGCCCGCGCCATCATCGTGCGTCAGCCACACGTTGCCGTCGTCAGTGCCAGCCATGAGCAGCCCGGGCCGCACGTACGACTCGGCCAACGTCGTGATCGTACCGAACGTTTCCGCGCCCGTGGCGTCGTTCGTGATGCCGCCGGTCGAGTCCATGCTCCAGCGGACCTTCGCGATGTCGCGCGTCGAGAGGTCGGGCGAGATCGGAAGGAAATCGTCGCCGCGGTTCGTCGACCTGAGCACGCGGTTCGCACCGATGTAGACGGTCGACGGCGCGTGCGGAGAGATGAAGAATGGCGTGTTCCAGTTGAACCGCAGATCGAGATCCGTCGAGTCCTTCTGCTGCATCGCCCGCAGCTCGGCGAGGCGCTTCTTCTGCGACTGCGCCACGGGCTTCGCCGTGTCGCCCCGCGCGACGAGGATCGAGTCCTCGATCTGCAGGTACCGCGGACGCCACGTGGGCTTCACGATCGCCTTGCTGTCGCCCGTACCGTAGTCGAGCCGGCGGATGTTGCCACCCTGCGACTCCGCATAGATGATGTTCGGGTTCGACGGATCCTGCGCCGTGTAGAAGCCATCGCCGCCGCCCACGGTGAACCAGTCGGCGTTCGTGATCTGGCCTCCGCGCTTCCGGCTCGGCCCGCACCAGCTGCCGTTGTCCTGCAGTCCGCCGCACACGCGGTATGGCACCGCCATGTCGTAGCTCACCTCGTAGAACTGGCCGATCGAGATGCGGTTCAGGAACTCGAAGTTCCCTCCGCGGTCCCACGTCTGCGACACGCCGCCGTCGTCCCCCACGAGGAAGTGCTCGGGGTCGTTCGGATCGATCCACATCGCGTGATGGTCGACGTGGATGCCGACGGTCCCGTTCCGCACCGTCTTCCCACCGTCATCGGAGAAGTTGAACGGAGTCGATGACCAGTACACGCGGTTCGGCAGCTTCGGATCCACGCGCACCTGCGAGTAGTAGAACGGGCGCACATCGACGTCGTTCATCCACCGCCATGTCTTTCCCGCGTCCTCGGAGCGATACAGTCCGCTCAAGAGGCGCTTCTTGACCGCCGCTTTCGTCTTCTCGCCTGCCGAGTCGCTCGCCGGTGCGCGCACCGCGTGTGTGGCTCCGCGAATCGAGTCCGCCTCCACCAGTGCGTACACCGTGCTCGGGTTGCTCCGCGAGATCGCAACGTTGATGCGCCCCTTCATCGTCTCGGGGAATCCGCCGCCCTCGACCTTCGTCCACGTCTTCCCCGCGTCGGTGCTCTTCCAGAGCGCGCTACCAACGCCGCCGCTCCTGAGGAAGTAGGGACCACGCACGCGCTCGTAGCTCGACGCATACAGCACGTCGGGATTCGACGGATCCATCGCGACATCGACGAAGCCCGCCTTTTCGCTCACGAACTTGATGAGCTGCCAGCTCTTGCCGCCGTCGGTGGTCTTGTACAGCCCGCGCTCCGGGTTCGCATCCCACGCGTGTCCCAGCGCCGCGACGTAGACGATGTTCGGGTCGGTTGGGTGCACGATGATGCGCCCGATCTGCTGCGTCTTCTCGAGCCCCATCGGCTTCCACGTCATTCCGCCATCGGTGCTCTTGTAGATGCCGCCGCCGGGCGAGATCGAGTTGCGCGAGTTCTGCTCGCCAGTGCCGGCCCACACCTGATTCGTGTCCGAGGGCGCGATCGCGAGTGCGCCCATCGAGATCACGCGCTGATCGCCGAACAGCGGACGGAAGGTCGTCCCCGCATTCGTCGTCTTCCAGATGCCTCCTGCAACCGACGCGACGTAAAAGGTCTTGGAGGGGCTGGGAATCCCGACGATGTCGGCGATGCGGCCGCCCATGTCTGCCGGGCCAATGTTGCGCCAGTTGAGGGACGCGAGCGTCGCTGAATCGAGCGGCGTCGCGCGCTTTTGGGCGTCGATTGAAGATGCGAAAGGCAGGAGCGCTGCCAGCAGCGCGACGAGGGCGATTGGACGATGTGCGTTTTTCATGGGACTGGCAGACCTCTTTGATTCGTCGAGATCACGGGAGCATGCAATCTTCCCGGAGCGGTAGACTGACGAGCCCGGATGTATTGAATCGCGAACGTCATGCTAACGTCAGGACATGACATTCCGTTGACGAGAGAGAGGTCGCCCAGTTGGATTCTTGGCGCTCAGCCCGCTATCAGAACTCCATGCGGAGTAGGCGTCGCCCTGGATCTCCATCCATTGGTGCTGCGGTCCATCCGGTCACCTGCGCGCCAAGGTGCGCATAGAAATCCTGTGCGAATGGATCGGCGAGAAGGCGGACCGGAACGGCGGCCCGGCGATGCGCCGCATTGAGCGCATCGAGCACGAGGATGCGCCCCACTCCGCGTCGATATACGCGAGGTGAGACCCAGACGTGCTCGAGCATCCAGTGATCGTCGTGATCCTCGATGGCACACATGCCGACGATGTCGCGAGCTCCACACGCAACGGTGACGCGATGCAGCTCGAGGTAGCCGGGAGTGATCGTCAGTTCGGGCGCCCACGCATCCATCCACGAGATCGGATAGCCCCAGCTCGCCTTCGACATGCGCGCGAGCGCCGTCAAAGTCTCCGCATCCGATCGAGTCGCTCGACGCAGCACCCAGTGGAGGAAAGGAGGATCAGTCATTGTGGGTAAGCAGCACGGCTATGGCTTGATGTTTCACAACTCGCTGAGGGGATCGCCCCGAGGCGATTCCCATCCGCTCCTCACATCGGCGCTCGGTCCTGCAAATTCATCCCACCTCGGAGACCAACGTAGTCTCATAGCGCTCGGCCTGCCATCGCGCCGAGCGCTCCCTCCGCCGCGCCTTGGTCCGTCATCCCCAGCCCGTCGGCCACTCGCTGCCCATATTCGGCATCGCACTGGCGCAGATGCGCGACCGTGCGCTCCTGCGTACCCGCATCACACTCGCTGAGCGCGGAGACCAGATTCGCGATCAGGTCATCGCGCTCCCACGGCTCGAAGCTGCGATACCGGTCTCCTGCCTGCCCGTAGTCATTGGTGCGACTGATCGATTGCCGTACGACCTGGCCCGAGACGAACGGGGCGTGCAGCGCATGCGGCGTCGTCGCCTCATGCGGCGCGAGGCGAGAAGTTGGCTCGTAGTTCGTGTGCCTGTCGACGCCGGCTGCCGCGCCGTCGATGTGGTATGTCATTTGGCCATCCCGCTGATTGGTCGCTACGTCGGCGTGGGGACGGTTGATCGGCAGCTGAAGATAGTTTGGGCCCACCCGATACCGCTGTGTGTCGGAGTAGGAAAAGGTCCTGCCTTGCAGGAGCTTGTCGTCGGAAAAGTCCATGCCGTCCACCATTACTCCCGTGCCGAACGCGACCTGCTCGACCTCCGCGAAATAGTTGGCGGGGTTTCGGTCGAGCACGATCCGTCCAATCGGGCGCAACGGACACAATGACACTGGCCAGAGCTTCGTCGCATCCAACGGATCGAAGTCGAGCTCGGGATGCTCGCCGTCTTCCATGATCTGCACCAGGACCAGCCACTCGGGATAGTCGCCGCGCTCGATGGCTTCGTACAGATCCTCGGACGCGTGATTGAAGTTCGTTGCCTGGATCTGCTGCGCCTGAGCGAGCGTTAGGTTCCGCTCTCCGGCGCTCGGAAGGAAGTGATACTTGACGAGAACCGCATCGCCGGCCGCATTGACCCACTTGTAGGCGTGGACTCCCGATCCGCGCATTTCGCGAAAACTTGCCGGTATCCCCCACGGGCTGAAGAGCCACGTAATCATGTGCATCGCCGAGGGGCTGTTGCTGATGAAATCGAAGATGCGACGGTTATCCTGGCGATTCGTGACGGGGTCGGGTTTGAAGGCATGCACGACGTCAGGAAATTTCATCGCGTCCCGAATGAAGAAGACCTGTAGGTTATTGCCGACCAGGTCCCAGTTTCCGTCCTCCGTGTAGAACTTAAGCGCGAAGCCGCGAGGATCGCGGAGCGTTTCAGGCGAATGGTTGCCGTGAATGACGGTTGAGAAGCGTGCGAACATCGGTGTTCGGGCGCCGGCTGTTTGAAACAGCCGCGCACGCGTATAGCGCTCGATCGGCTCGTCGCCCACAAAACCGGTGGCCTCGAAGAACCCGTGCGCTCCCGCGCCGCGAGCATGGACGACCCGCTCGGGAATGCGCTCACGGTCGAAGTGGGAGATCTTCTCGAGAAAGTGGTAGTTCTCGAGCACCGTCGGACCGCGATCTCCGACAGTGCGATTGTTCTGATTGTCGAACACCGGATGCCCTTGCCGAGTGGTGAGGATCGGCGGTGTGGCCGGCTTCGCGTCGTTCCCACCATTGTCGTTCGTCATGCGTCTCCTCGCGCCCGTGTGCGGATATCGGTGTGATGTCGCAGATCTCTCTCTGCGAGAAGTCTTGCGCGCGGCAGGTTATAATGCCAATCGATACTTTCCATTGATCTCATAGCCTATGTCAATCCGCACGTGACTACTCCCTTCGACCTCGGATCGACGCTGACGCTGACGCAGCTCGCGTACGCGGCGGCGCTCGACACGCACCGGCATTTCGAGCGTGCCGCCACGGCGTGCAACGTGACGCAGCCGACGTTGTCGATGCAGATCCAGAAGCTCGAGTCGGCGCTGGGCGTTACGCTCTTCGACCGAAGTCGCAGCCCGGTCATTCCAACGGATGTTGGTGTCGAGGTCGTCGCGCAGGCGAGGCTCGTGTTGCGCGAAGCCGCGCGCCTTGCGGAGCTCTCGAGAGCTGCATCCGGAGTGATCACCGGAGAGCTGCGACTCGCGGTGATTCCGACGCTCGCGCCCTACCTGCTTCCAGGAGTCCTGGAGGCGCTCGCCGTCCGCCACCCGCTTCTGGAGCTGGTGGTGGAAGAACGCGTCACCGAGTCCGTGCTCGATGGGCTGCGTGACGACACGCTCGACGCCGGACTCATCGCCACCGATGTGGATGCGCCCGACATCATCCAGCATCACCTCTTTCGCGAGCCGTTCGTCGGATACGTGAGCTCCGGCCACCGACTGGCTGGCCGGCGTCAGCTATCGGTGGAGGACCTTTCACTCGCCGACCTCTGGCTCTTGTCCGAAGGGCACTGCATGCGAACGCAGGTGGTCACGCTCTGTCAGCAGAGGCGGCGCAAAGGCGGCAGCGTCCGATCGCAGGATCACTCGTGCACGCGAGCGGCACGCTTTGAAAGCGGCAATCTCGAAACACTCAAGCGCCTCGTCGAGCGCGGGAACGGAATGACGCTGCTTCCAGCGCTGGCGGTTGCGGACCTTGCAACCGCGGCGCAGCGGAGGCTCGTCATTCCCTTCAGCAAACCCGCGCCAAGCAGACAGGTTGGCATTGCTCATCGTCGAACGCACTTTCGGCAGCACCTCGTTCGGGTCGTGGAGAGCGTTGTCCTGGAGGTTGCGAATACGGCGCTCGCCACGCGGTGATCTTCGCCGGCAACAGCTCTCGGCAATTTGCAGCTTCTCGGCGCCGTTATGGAAAGCGGCCAGCGATGCCAGGAACACTCGCCATTCTGTTGCTCGGCGCGTCAGGAGGCGTTTTGCAGTACGACTCCGGCGATGACCGTCGCCGTCCAGAGCGCGACGCTGCACAGCGCGAAGGCGCGAAGGCGTGACCAGAGCGGCTCCGCATCGTTCGCAGGCTTGGCGCGATCCGAGATCGCATGCGTGCGTCGCAAGCTGAACTCGGTGGCGTTCAAGACGGCGCCATTCAGGACAAGCAGCGCCACAAAGCCGAGCTTGATCCAGAATGCGGGCGAGTTGGCGAAAGTTTTCACGTCGGCAGCGGCGAGAAGCACGCCACTGAGGAATGAAAAGCACAGCGCGATGAGCACGGGGCGGTGCACTGCGTGCAACTCGGCCAGTTGGCGGGCGCGTTCGTCGATCCCGGCCCCCCAGGCGCGCAGAGTAAGCCGATCCGCGGCGATCGCGAAACCGCCGCCAAAGAGAAGGGAGGCGACATGCACGACCGCGACGGTAGTGGAAAGCATCCTGGAGTTGCTGTACGCCGATTGCCAGGGTGCCAGGAAGTGTTCGAGCTGTAGTAATCGCGACATCATCTGAAACTGTCTCCTGGTGTGTGTGTCTCAAGCCAAATCATTCCCGTTCCGCGTCGCGAGCCACCGCATGCTCGAATGACGTCACGAATTGCGACAGATCACTCGCATCAATATCGGATACGACCGAGTACTCGGTGTTGTCGCGCCGCCACCGCACGAGGTGATATCCGCGCGCAGTCGTCGAGGATTTCGGGACGTCGGCACCCGCGACCGGACACGAGAACACATTGATGAAATGCCGCTGCCGAGCATACACGACTGCGGCCACCGTCCGCCCCGACACGTAATCGAGGCGGCCGCCAACCAGCGGAAAGCCCGCCGCCTCCAGGGCCGGCACCTCAGGCGACAGGTCCACGCGTCCATTAAACCACGGCTTCACACTGTGCTGATCCGTTGACGCGATATCGATGAGATGGCCAGGCATCAAGGACCGAACGTGACTCGCCAACACTTCATCGGCGGAATCTTGAGAGAGCGTGGCGCGTTGGAGATTGGCGTACGTAGCGGCGCTGCTCGACAGCGCGATCATCAGTGCGGCAGCCGCGAGGCGCCACCAGCTGATGAGACGCACGCCCGATGACGACGCCTGGCGCGCCGACTCGTCCGTGCGTTCCTGCGCGAGCGTCTCGCGAATGCGTCCTCGAAGCTCGTCGGACGCGAAATAGTACACGAGACTCTCCTTGACCTGGACCGACATGCGACCGAGCTCGTCGTAGAGATACGTGCACTGCGCACAGTGTCCCAAGTGACCGCGCATGCGCTCGAGCGCTTCCGGCATCAGCTCAGAATCGAGGCAGGCGCTCAGGAGGAGGCGACATTCGTCGCAACTCATTGCGGGCTGAATGAACGCCCACGAAGGAGCGAAGCCTGCTCCGCAACCGAGCGCTTGTCGAGCCCGATCTCTCCGAACATCGCCGCTCCTGCGTGAGAATGGTGAACCGAGTGTCCACGCTCCTGTAAGAGACTCCGCGCGGGGTCTTTTTATTCCCGTCGACAATGATCGCTCAACGGGGCATCGCCGCACGCACGTACAAGCAGAAAGGAATGCGCGGCGCGATACAGAGCGTGGCTCGATAGCGTCGCCTCTTCCGAACCACTCGGGAATAAAGACTCGGCCGTGAGGGTCTTGAGGTGAGGTCCTCGGCGGACAACACGCTCAAAGCACGGCGAGAGAATGTCAGCCACACGGTCCGGCAATCGCCGGAACGATCACCGTTCGTCAGGAGAAATGTCGATGAGACACAATCGAGTGTGCGTCCTGTTTTCCGCTGTTGCGTTCCTTTTCGGATGCGGCGGGAGCGGCTCCCCCACGCAGGTCACCACGTCGCCTCCAAGTGAGACCGCTACAATCGCGGCCACCCCGTCCATCGCGTTTACGCCAGGCTCCGTGGCCCTTCTCGTCGGCGGTACGCTCACCATCAACTTCGGATCCGTGGCGCACAACGTCTTCTTCGACAATCAGCCTGGCGGGGCGCCCGCGAATATCACCGGGTCGAACTCGAACGTCAGCAAGTCGCTGACGTTTCCGGTTGCGGGCACCTACGTGTTCAACTGTCACATTCACCCGGGAATGCACGCGACCGTCGTCGTCACGGCTCCGACGACATGATCGCGCGTGCAGCGCCATTGACTCTGCGTCGGCGTTCGCCGGCGCCGCGGCCGCCATCGCGCTATTCGCGAGAGCGGATGTATCTGATCCCGAACGGAAGAGTCATCCCCGCGTCAGGATGCGCGAGTAGGTAAACCGTTAACGGGATTAGAGTTATCTCATGAAATCCAGCTCACCCGTCACGGTACTATCGTGCGCGCGCTCGTCCGCTCATCTCGAATCGCCGATCGGGCGCCGCACCAGTCGGTGACGAGCGCACTGTGGATCGCGGGCTCGTCCCTGGCTCTCGAAAGCATACAGGCGACGGCCGTAAATCGTATTCTCGACTGGATACTACTTCTGTCGACCGTCGCGATTGCGATCACACTGGGCGTAGTACGCGTGAGATTTCGCCGCGACATCAGCATCGGGACGATCATCGTCGCGCTCGCGGTGTTCGTCGCCGTTTGCGGAGTGCCGTATCTGATAAACGTGGTCGCGCCTGCGAGGTCGTTCCTCTGGCTGGCGACCGATGCAAAGCTGGTGGCAGCCCTGGCCTCGATCGGCGTGGCCTCCGCGCTGCCGCTCCTGGTGCCAAGAATCGGCAGGCTGCTGGCTTCCGCTCGCGCCTCGCGCCTGAACGAGCAGCGATTCGTGGCGGCCTCCCACAATAGTAACGAGTCATTCTTCATCCTCGAGAGCGTGAGGAACATCGAAGGCGTGATCGAGGACTTCCGATTCGGCTTCGCGAATGAGAATGGCGCCAGAATGTTCTCGAGTACGCTGGAGGCGCTGCACGGCTCATTGCTCTGCGTGAAATATCCAGTGATGCGGACGGAGGGCTTTTTCGCCTTGTTCCAAAAGGCGGCGCAGACGGGAGTGACGCTCGAGGACGAATGCCCGATTCAGGACGACATGATAAACGCTTCGTGGATTGGGTATCGCGCAGAAAAGCTGGGCGATGGGTTAGCCGTCTCCATGAGCGACATCAGCATTCGCAAGAATGCCGAGCACGAGGCGGCGACGGCACTCACCTTCAGTCGCTCGCTCATCGCAAAGTCGCCCTTTGCCGTGATTGCGCTCGACGTTGACGGGTGTATCACCCAGGTCAATCGTGCCGCAGAGAGAATGCTCGGTTATGCGAGCGACGAGCTCGTGCACAAGGCGTCCGCGCTCATTCTGCACGATCCCGCCGAGGTGGCCGCGCGTGCCGAGTCCCTGAGCACGCAGCTGGGGGAACCGGTGCCCTCCGACATAGCGGTGTTGACGGCGAATCCTCGTCGCGGCGTGACGGACGAAGCAGAGTGGAGCTACATCAGGAAGGACGGATCGCGGCTCATGGTACAGGTGACCGTGACTGCGCTGACGACGGAGGAGAAGCAGATCACCGGCTGGTTGTGCTTTGCCTACGACATCACCGAGCGCAAGCGCACGCAGGACTACATCGCGCATCTGGCGCAGCACGATGCGCTGACGGGACTTCCAACTCGTACGTTGCTTCACGATCGGCTTCAGATGGCGATGGAGCGGTCGCGACGCAATAAGACCGTGATGGCGCTGCTGATGATCGACCTGGACAACTTCAAGCGCGTGAACGATCTCCACGGTCATGCGGCCGGGGACGAGTTGCTCGTGACCGTCGCCAAGAGACTCGAGCATACCGTACGGAAATCGGATACCGTGGCCCGAATGGGTGGCGATGAGTTCGTCGTGCTGCTCGAGGAGCTGAAGTCGGCCGCGCACGCCGAGCGGGTTGCGCAGAAGCTGGTCGACGCCCTGTCGGCACCGATTCGCGTTGGTGGTGAGTCCCTGCCAATGTCCGCGAGCGTGGGACTTTGTCTCTATCCTGACGGCGGACGAAATGCGGAGACGCTTCTCAAGAACGCCGACGTAGCCATGTACCATGCCAAGTCGGAAGGGCGCGCTGTGTATCGCGTCTTCTCTACGGACATAGCGTCGGCCACGGACCGGCGCCGCATGCTCGAAAGCGCGCTCGAGTTTGCGCTCGTTCGAGACGAGCTCGAAGTGGTGTATCAGCCGCAGGTCGCGTACGGAACGGGTCGCGTTACCGGAGTCGAGGCGCTCCTTCGCTGGAACAGCAAGAGTCTGGGCGTGGTGCATCCCAGTGAGTTCATTCCGATCGCGGAGGAGACGGGAGCCATCCTGGCGATCGGCGAGTGGGTGTTGCGAACGGCATGTCGGGAGGCGAACACGCTCGGACAGCGGCTGGGCAGACCCCTCACGATCGCGGTCAATCTTTCTCCCCGGCAATTTCAGCAGGAGAGTCTTCCGAGCATCGTGAGTGATGCGCTCGGCGCCAGTGGTCTGCCGCCGGAATCGCTGGAGCTCGAGATCACGGAGAACGTCCTGGTGAGCGACTCCTCGAAGGCCATGCGGGTCCTGGATCGATTGCGCGCCCTCGGACTGCGCATAGCGATCGACGACTTCGGTACTGGATTCTCGAGTATGTCGTACATCCTGCGGTTCAACGTGGACAGGTTGAAGATCGATCAGTCCTTCATTCGCGACATCACCAATGAGCGTCCCAGCAGCGCAATCGCGCGAGCGATCATCGCGATGGCCACCGGATTGAAGATCAACGTGGTGGCCGAGGGAGTCGAGTCATCCGCGATTGGCGACATGCTTCGCGAGGAGGGCTGCGACGAAGCGCAGGGGTTCTTCTATGCTCGTCCGGCCGCGCTCGGGGACATTCCGCAGGTCATCAGGAACTTGGAGAAGTCTATGATCAGATCGGCGGTCGCGGGGCGCGCGGCAGTATTGCCTCCGGTTGTGATCGTACCCATTCCCACCAGTGTCTAGTGCGTCCGAGGGACACGCACTTCCATCCTCGTTAGTCGCGCCGGGAATGCCTCGTTCGCGCGTGGCGCTGTTCATTTGCCAATCTTAATTGTCACTCGGGGGCGCACCATTTCACGTCACTCGACGCCCGTGACACGCCGTCTATTCCTCACTTTGTGAGTGCGCCTTCGCGGGCGATTCCAGGCAATTCGGTTCGAATTTCGCCAAGGACTCCTCGCGGATCGGAATCACGACACGATACTCGAAGAATCGAACTCATGCGGTAGGAGCGTTGAAGAATGCAGAGTCTCGGTCGCCGGGTGTACGAATTCACCAGAGCCATGACTTGAATGGCGCTTCGGAGCATCGGATCGGAAAGTTGAGCTAATTGGATGCACATGCCACTCGTAGATGAAGAAACGGACGAGTCGACCGCGGTCGATTACGACGCTAAATGCGCCGAGACGGCTCTGCGCACCGTTGCGTTACAGAGCGCGATCTTCAACAGCGCGAACTTCTCGAGCATCGCCACCGACGCGAAGGGCGTGATTCAGATCTTCAACGTCGGCGCCGAACGAATGCTGGGATACTCGGCGGCCGACGTCGTGAACCGGGTTACGCCGGCAGACATCTCCGAACCCCTCGAGGTCATCGCCCGAGCGAAGTCACTGAGCATCGAGCTTGGAACCGCGATCACACCGGGCTTCGAAGCGCTCGTGTTCAAGGCCTCCCGCGGTATCGAGGACATCTACGAGCTGACCTACATCCGAAAGGATGGCAGTCGCTTCCCGGCCGTCGTGTCCGTGACGGCGCTGCGCGATGCCTATGATGCCATCATCGGA
>DATHJR010000333.1:0-2669 GCA_035286525.1 Gemmatimonadaceae bacterium
AGGATGCCCGAGTACACCATCACCGGATATCCGAACAGCGGCTTGCGCGAGAACACCGGCAGCACTTCGGACACCAGACCGAAGGCCGGGAGGATCAGGATGTAGACCTCGGGATGCCCGAAGAGCCAGAACAGATGCTGCCAGAGAAGCGGATCGGCACCGGCCGAGATTTCATAGAAGTTCGTGCCGAAGAAGCGGTCGAGCATGAGGAAGGTCAGCGCGACCGTGATGATCGGGAACGCCAGGATGATCAGGAACTGCGTGATGAACGCCATCCACGAGAAGATCGGCATGCGCATGAAGTGCATGCCGGGGGCTCGCATCTGGATGATCGTCGTGATGAAGTTGAAGCCGGCCGCCAGCGAGGAGATGCCGAGGATCTGCAGCCCCATCACCCAGAAGTCGATGTTGAGACCGGGCGAGTACGGTCGCGTCGTGAGAGGCGCGTAGCCAAACCATCCAGCGTTCGGAGCGGCGTGGAAGAACCACGACGCGTTGATGAACAGGCCGCCGAACAGGAACACCCAATAACTGAAGGCGTTGAGCCGGGGGAAAGCCACGTCCCGCGCGCCGATCTGCAGCGGGATCAGATAATTGAAGAAGGCCGCGGACAGTGGCATGATGACGAGGAAGATCATCGTCGTGCCGTGCATCGTGAACAGCTCGTTGTACGTCTGCGCCGTGACGACGTGCCCGTTCGGACCGTAGAGCTGCACGCGGATGATCGCGGCCTCGATGCCCCCGGCGAGGAACCAGAACAGCGACGTGTACAGATACAGCTGACCGATGCGCTTGTGGTCAGTCGTCGCGAGCCAGCTCCAGAGCCCCGACTCGTACTTGTGCGACGGTTGCTTTTGGGGAGTTTCGGGCAGTGAAACGGTCGTGGCCATGTCGATCTCCGATTACTTCAGGGACGAGAGATACGCGGCGAGATCCGCGATCTGCTGGTCGGTATAGAGTCCCGGCGTTTCGCCCTTCTCTGCCTTCCCGAAGAGCGGCATCAGGCTGCCCGGCTTCATCGCCGGCGCGTTCTTGATCCACAGCTCGAGATGCTCGAGGTCGTTCGGGTAGAGCCCGCCCGCGATCGTCGTGCGGCTGCCGACGTGCGTCAGATTCGGGGCGAGAATGCCCTGGGCGGTTGGGACCCCTCGAATTGTGTGGCACGCGATGCAGGGTGCGCCCTTGAACATCGCGGCGCCGCGCGCCGCGTCGCCCGTAACGGTAGCGTCGAACGTAAGCCCCACGGGCTTCGGCGTCTTCGGCTTGAGCCATTCCGGGAGATTCGCGCGCGGATACGTGGCAGAGGCCGTGTCCGCGACCGTCATCACGGGCGTCGCGACCGGCGGCTGAGCGTGCGCGCCTGCAGGCGTCGTAGTGCCAGTGGAGGTCGCGACCTGCGTCACGGGTACCGCCGCGGGCTTCTTCCCGCTGTCTGCCGGCGCTCTCGGCACCGCGGGCGGCGCCGAGCCGACGGCGTTGGTCTTCTGGTGAGCGACCCACGCGTCGAACTCCGCCGGCGTAACCGTGAACACTTTGAATCGCATGTTCGCGTGCGACGTTCCGCAATACTCGGCGCAGAACCCGTTCCAGGCGAACGCCGAGTCCGGCGTGAACCAGATGTAATTCGTGTGGTTCGAAATCAGGTCGCGCTTGCCGTTGAGCTGCGGAATCCAGAAGGAGTGCAGCACATCCTTCGTGGTCAGCGCGAAATTCGCCGTCCGTCCGACCGGCAGGTAGAGCTCGTTCGCCGTGACGACGCCATACTGCGGATACCGGAACTCCCACCACCACTGGTGCCCGATCACCTCGACCTGGAGCGCGTTCGGAATCGCCTTTGCCTGCGTCTCGAAGATCGTCTTGATCGTCGGCACCGCGATGAACGCCAGAATGACCGCGGGGACCAGCGTCCAGCTCACCTCGAGCGTGGTATTTCCGTGAATCTGCCTCGCCTCGCGATTGCCCTCCCTGTCGCGGAACTTCACGAGGATGAGAACGAGCATCCCCTCGACGAGAATGAAAACGAGAATGCCGAGATACAGCAGCCTGCGCGTGAGCAGATCGACAGAATGCCCGAATTCCGAATGCGCCCCAAAAATGGTGTTCGGAGTGAAGGAGTTGCACGCGGAGAGCGATACGGCGATTAGCAGCGCGAGTGCCGGCGTCAGCCAGCGCATGCGGAGATCACGGGTCATCCCGAATCCTTGCTATGTATATGAGCGGGCGCCAAAAAAGCGCACCTGGTGAGCGACCGAGTGAAAGTATGCCGGTACGAGGCGCATTTCAAGCAAAAACCATGTCAGCATGAGGCTAATCGACGAGTTCGAGACGGGGATTCGGCATCGCGCGACGCCCCGCTTTCGACTGCGGCGCGCCATTCAGCGAGACGATGTCCGCCGTGAAGGCGAATCGCCCGGAGAACAGCGAGGAGCTGGCGCCGTAGGAGTCCGCGGGCACGCCAGCTTCCTCGAACGCGCGGATCTTTTCCACGCGGCGCGACGAGAAGTTGCCATCGGTGACGCAAACTATTCGAGACCGCTCACTGGCGGCAACCGGCGCGGGCTAGGTATCCTCACGGTGATGCCCATCCTCGAAGCGCACCTCATCTGTTGTCTGCTCGTCGCGATTGATCTGGTCACCAGAGCGCTGCGCTTCCAGTGGATTCTCGCAGG
>DATHJR010000334.1:0-8496 GCA_035286525.1 Gemmatimonadaceae bacterium
AGAATCTCCACAGCGCCCTTGGGTCCCATTACCGCGATCTCAGCAGTCGGCCACGCGATGTTGAAGTCGCCGCGAATGTGCTTGCTGCTCATCACGTCGTAGGCGCCGCCATAGGCCTTGCGAGTGATGACGGTGAGCTTCGGCACTGTGGCCTCACAGTACGCGTAGAGCAGCTTCGCCCCGTGCCGGATGATCCCGCCGTGCTCCTGGCCGACCCCCGGCAGAAACCCCGGCACGTCCTCGAAGGTGATGATCGGGACGTTGAACGCGTCGCAGAAGCGAATGAAGCGAGCGGCCTTGATCGATGCCGGAATGTCGAGTACGCCCGCGAGCACCGCCGGCTGATTCGCCACGATGCCCACTCCGGAGCCACCGAGATGCGCGAAGCCGCAGAGGATGTTTCCGCCGTAGTCGCGATGCACTTCGAGAAACTCGCCGTCGTCCACGACGCGGCGTAGCACGTCGTGCATGTCGTACGGCTTATTCGGATTGTCGGGAACGATGTCGAGGAGCGCTTCGTCGCGCCGGTCGCGCGAATCGGTACCGCTCCCGCGCGGCGGCTCCGCGAGATTGTTGGACGGAATGAATCGGAAGAGATCACGGATTTGCTGCAGACACGCGATCTCGGAATCGCAGGCGAAGTGCGCGACCCCGGACACCGACGCGTGCGTGTCGGCGCCGCCGAGCTCCTCCATCGTCACGTCCTCGTGCGTCACCGTTTTCACGACGTTCGGCCCCGTGACGAACATGTACGACGTGCCGCGTACCATGTAGACGAAGTCGGTGATCGCGGGCGAGTAGACCGCACCGCCCGCGCACGGACCGAGAATCGCCGAGATCTGCGGTACGACTCCCGAGGCGAGGGTGTTGCGAAGGAAGATGTCGGCGTATCCGCCGAGCGACACCACACCCTCCTGGATGCGCGCGCCGCCCGAGTCGTTGAGCCCGATCATCGGCGCGCCGTTGCGCACGGCGAGATCCATCACCTTGCAGATCTTCTCGGCGTGTGCCTCGGAGAGCGAGCCGCCGAAGACGGTGAAGTCCTGCGAGAAGACGTAGACGAGCCGGCCATCGATGCGGCCATAGCCAGTGACGACGCCGTCCCCGAAGATGCTCGAATCGCCGTCGGCGCTCGCGGCGGAGCGCGACGTGACGAAGCGGTCGAGCTCGACGAAGCTGCCGTCGTCGAGCAGCAGGTCGAGGCGCTCGCGCGCGGAGAGCTTCCCTTTCGCGTGCTGCGCGGCGAGGCGCGCGGCTCCTCCGCCCACCTCGGACGATGCCCGGTGGCGCTCGAGGAGCTCCAGTTTCTCTCGCATCGTCATGGAACGGGAAACTAGCGCCACGGGGAGCGGGTATCCAGCGATCCCGAGCCGTCAGGGATTCTTCTTCGCGTAGATCGATCCGGCGCGATCGGGATCCGTCGGCAGCCCCGCGAGCGTAAGCGCCTGCGCAAGTACGACATCCCTGCCTGCGGCGAGATCGTTCGCCGAGGGGAGCACGATTCGGTCGGGCGTTACCCCGATGCGCTCGAGGCGGGTGTCGTCCGACATTACCAGGTCGGCCTCCGTCACCTGAACTCCATAGAACGTCGCGGTCTCCATTCCGAGCTTGAGCGGATGGTACCTCGCGCGCATGACTGCTCCGGCGGTGCGATCACCGAGGATCTTGCCACGCTTGGTAAGCTGGACGCTGCGAGCCAGAATTTCGGACGCAGATGCCGAGCGGCTGTCCACGAGCACGTAGAGCTCCCCAGTGAACGCGTTGCTACCGGCGCCCTTCGCGACGAGTGGCGACAGCCTGGCTCGCTCGCGCGTTTTTCCCACGACTACGTCGTCGCGGCTCAGCTGACCCACCAGCTCCAGCATGACTCTCTCATATCCGCCGCCGTTGCCGCGAAGATCGAGCACCAGCGTCTTGCGGCCACGCGTGCGATTGAGCGCGTCCCGCACTGCGTCGAGTGGAATCTCGAAAGTCGGCATCTTCCAGATCAGTATGTCCGCTCCGGCCTCGAACGTCAGTCCCCTTAGTTCCTCGGCGTCGCGCTCCCCTTCGCGAACCAGCTGGCCGATATCACGACCGCCGTCCGCACCCGTCATGTCCATGATCTTGCCGCGCTCGCGCACCTTGGAGGCGAGATCGAGCGTGCGCGAATTACCGTCCGGCGCGCGCACGACGACACGGAGGCTCGGACGCGGACTCAGCACCCAGAACAGGTAGCTGATCTGCCAGAGGTTGTCGCGCGTCGGCACCAGACCATTGATGCTTTCGATTCGGTCGCCGCGATGAACTCCTTGCCGTTCGGCGTCGCTCTTCGGTTTGACCCGAAAGACGAAGCAGGAGTCGCCGACCATTCTCATCTCCCATCCGTATTCGGCCTGCACCGTTCGTGGCGGCGGATTGAAATACGTGTGTGAGTCGTGGAGCTCCAGCGTGAACCATGCGATCGCCGCGAGCGCACCATCGAGTGCGTGCGCATCACGAATTCGCTCGGCGGCCGAATCGTAGACGGCGGAGAGATTGAGGCCGGTGTACGTCGAATCGTAGTAGTAGGTCTCGATCTGCGTTCGTACTCCGCGCAGCATGTCTTCCATTTTCCTGCGCTCGGCTCCGGAGAGGTCCTGCGCATGCGCGACTGGCGCAGCAAAGACGGCGACGCCGATACAGGTGATCGCTACCGTGAGTGTTCTACGACGGAGACGCGCGATTGAGCTCATGTGCTCCTCTCCCAGCAGGTTTGCACCGTCCTCGCGTACACGTTAGGGTGCGGTGCTCGATGCGTGCAAGCGCGTCTCTGGGTACCTTCAGCTGCCAAGTGGAACGATGCTCCACCTCACCTTCGGACTCAGAGCGACGAGATGCTGACCAGGACTGTTGCGAACTCGGTCCTTGCCGTTTGTCTTGCGAGTGTTACGAGTCTTCCCGCGCAGACGGCCGCGCGGATTGATTCCGTTCCGCGAGTGATATCAAACCACGTTGGCAGCTTCTCGCTGGTATGCGTGCGTCCCGCCGCCGATTCAGTATGTCACCCGCTGATCACGCGCGACCGCGGTTGGGAGACCGGTGGAGTAATAAACTCCGACGGGAAGCTCTTAGCCTACGCGGTTGCCACCGCGCCGTTGACGAAATCAGAGATTTGGGTCTCTCACCTCGACGGTAGTGGCGCACAACGCGTCTCCGGCGTTGACGAAGATGCGCTCCTGCCAGCCTTTGGCGGCGACACTCATACCGTTTACTATCTCAAGTCGACGAGATTAGGGCATTCCTCTCCCATCGCTTCCGAACGGCGCCACAATTTTGATGTCATGAGTGTTTCGCTCGACGACACCGGGGCGCCGAAGGCGCAACCGGTACAGTTAACGCGGCAGCAGATGTATGATGTGAGCTCGCTCGCCATTTCGGCCGACGGCAAGCGCTTTCTCCTGAGCGTGAATCGTTATCCGAAGGGATCGGTGCTTGAAGAGTACGACGTCGACAAGCCGCAACACGTCAGGGCGACGTTTCAGCCGCACGTGAAAGGAGAAGTCTCCAATGGGCCGATCTTCGGCGAAGCCGCGTATGCTCGCAACGGCCAGGATCTCGTCTTCATAGCGGCCACCGGCGGGTTCGACTTCAACTACAACATCTATGAGCTCAGTGCGACCACTGGCGGTGACATCGTCCAGCTTACGCAGGGCGAGGGAATCATCGAGTCGTTCGCCGTCGATCGAGACGGGACGGTCTTCTTCCGCCGCGCTGGCCATGATTACAGAATCGATCCGCAAACTCATGCGGTGAGCAAAGAAGCGTTTTGACGTCCACCGCTTCACGATGCAAGAACGCCCCGCCTTATCTCTCCGGCGCAGCTTCCGCCCGTACGCTTCCAATGAGCAAGCCGTCACTCGACGATTCTCACGCTGACTCCGATCGCGCGCTACAGCTACCCGAGTCACAGGCATCCGCCGCGCAGGCGAGCTATACTCACCCTCACGGTGACGGGAACGACAATCCTTAGACGCGCGAGGGACCGATGAAAGGTGCAAGAAAGACAGCGATGTGCTCTGCGGCGAAAAAAATGTCACGACGACTCGAGACGACGCTGCTCTTGACAGCTCTGCTCATGATGAATGCGGCAGCCGCAACGCCGGGCACGACCGGTGCGCGCGTCATCACGGGGAGCTGTGCGCCCAAGGACGCGAGAAGCGATCGCCTTATCGCGAACTTCAAGGCTTTCGTCGGGAAGACGGATATGGGTGGTACAGTGGAAAAAACGACGATGGGACTGGCTAACGTCACTCCGTCGCAGGTCGCGCTGGTGACGGACAAGGCGATCTGCACGAAGGCGGCAGCGGCCTTCGACGCGAAGCAACTAGAGAAGCACTCGAGCTATGCGCTCTATGTCGTGACCCTTGGATCGTCCTACGGAGTGGAGGACACCAAGATGCTCCAGGCCGGCTTCGAAACCGCTGATGTATTCGACAGCAACTGGAAGTACATTGGCGTCAGGCAAATCCATAGCTGAACTGGGCTCGCGATCGAAACGGAATTCCGAGCTGCCGCGATCACGATGAAAAAACGCCCCGCCGAATCTCTCCGGCGGGACGTTTTCGTTTACAACCTTTCGACTACTCGATTGAGTCGACGTCCTCGTCCATGTCGATCGGCGGCGGTGCGTTCTCCTCGTCCATCGGAATCACCTTCGACGGCGTCTCCGGACGCGGCGGCTGATCCTCCGGCACGTTGGTGACCGTCAGTACGATCCGGCGATGAATCGGATCCACCTCGAGCACGCGCATGTCGAACTTCATTCCCTCGTACACATCGTCCGCCGGATTGATGACCGGCTTGCCAAGGTTGAGCTGCGAGATCGGAACGAATCCTTCGATGTCGTTGCCGATGTCCACGACGACGCCCTTGTCCATCAATCGGACCACGGTGCCGCTCACATCCGTGTTCACCGGATAGCTCTCGCCGATGCTCAGCCACGGATCCTCGATCGCCTGCTTGAGTCCAAGCGAGATCCGCTTGTTCTCGGCGTCGATATTCAGGATGACGACGTCAACCGCGTCACCCTTCTTCACGACTTCCGATGGATGCTGCACGCGCTTCGTCCAGCTCATGTCGGAGATGTGGATCAGCCCATCGATGCCCGGCTCGATCTCGACGAACGCTCCGAAGCTCGTGAGGTTGCGCACCTTGCCATTGATCCGCGTGCCCACCGGATACTTGTACGGCAGCACGACCCACGGATCCTGTTCCGTTTGCTTCATGCCGAGCGAAATCTTCTCCTCGTTCGGATCGACCTTGAGTACCACTGCCTCGATCACTTCGCCGATCGACACGAGCTTCGAGGGGTGACGGACGTTGCGCGTCCAGCTCATCTCGCTGATGTGCACCAGTCCTTCGATGCCCGGTTCGAGCTCGATGAACGCGCCGTAGTTCGTGATCGAAACGACCTTTCCCTGAACCCGCGTGCCCACCGGATACTTCTCGGCCACGTCCTTCCACGGATAGCTCTGGAGCTGCTTCAGGCCGAGTGAGATGCGCTCGCGCTCCCAATCGATGTCGAGAATTTTGACCTCGAGCTCCTGGCCGATGTGCACCAGCTCGGACGGATGCGAGATGCGCCCCCACGACATGTCGGTGATGTGGAGCAGTCCGTCCACGCCGCCGAGATCGATGAATGCGCCGAAGTCCGTGATGTTCTTCACGACGCCCTTCCGCACCTGATCCTTCTGGAGCTCCTTCATCAGCTTCTCGCGCTTGCCCGCCCGCTCGACCTCGAGGATCACGCGGCGCGAGACGACGATGTTCCGCCGGCGCTTGTTGAGCTTGATGATCTTGAACTCGTACTTCTGACCGAGAAGCTCGTCGATGTTCGGAACGCGACGGAGCGCGATCTGCGAGCCCGGAAGGAAGGCGTCGACACCCATGAGGTCGACGACCACGCCACCCTTGATCTTCTTGACGAGCGTGCCCTCCACCGGCTGATCGGTTTCGTACGCCTGACGGATGCGCTCCCACACGCGCATGAAGTCGGCTTTCTTCTTCGAAAGAACGACCGAGCCTTCTGCGTCCTCGAGATGCTCGAGCAGCACCTCGACCTCGTCACCTGGCTTGAGGTCGGGATGATCCTTGAACTCTTCGAGCGGGACGGCGCCCTCTGACTTGAAGCCGATGTCGAGGATGACCATGTTGTCCCGGATCTCCAGGACCTTGCTCTTGACTATCTCTCCTTCATCGATCGACGCGAGTGTTCCCGCGTACAACTCGATCATCTCCGCTTCCTGCTCGGGCGTGTACTCGTCTTCGTCCCACCGGTTGTCGCCGTGGGCGAGAAGGCGCAGCTGTCCCTTCTGCTGGTCGCGCTGTGAGAGCGTCGCTGTTGGGGTGGTCTCTTCTTCTAGGTCAGGCATACGATTGCGATTCTCCTAAACCGCGGGTTTTTTAGGCTCGCCGCGACGAGTCGAAAGTGTGGATGAAAAATACCGACGCCCAAACACGCGCGTTGCGATCGCGACGCGCGAGCGGGGTCGGGCTCGAATCGTTGTATTCGATGAGGTAAAGCTAGCAGCGACGGGCGTTTATGGCAACTGAGCGACGGTGGCTTCTCAGCGGCGCGGCGGTGGCCCATCCGCGGCCCTGCCCTCGAGGAATATTCCCGCCAGCGACACGATCCGCTCGACCTGCTCCGCCTGCGTCAAATAGGTCGTGTCGATGAGGATCGCATCCTTGGCCTGCACGGTCTGCGTAGCGTCACGCGCGTCGCGCTGAACCAGACGCTCGGTCTCGTCCGCGATCTCCGCGTCCGAAGCGGTGCGACCGTGGCGCTGCGTGAGGCGCCGTCGCGCGCGCTCCCACGGGTCGGCGATGAGAAAGACCTTGAGGTCCGCGTCGGGGAAGACCACGGTGCCGATGTCGCGGCCATCGACCACCACGTCCCGCCCCTCGGCGGCCAGGCGCACGTTCGTGTTCACCCATTGCCGCACCCCCTGCATCTGCGCCACGCGCGAGACATGACGCGTGACCTCAGGTGCGCGAATCCGCTCCTCCATGTCGCCGCCGTTCCAGACCGGCGCGAACGAGTGCTGCTCCGGTCGCAGCGATATCTCGGGGAGTCCGGCGAGCACGGCCGCCTCGTCGAACTCCTCGCTTCCGCGCGCGATTGCGACCGCCGTCGCGGCGCGGTAGAGTGCGCCGGAGTCGATGTGGCGAAAGCCGAGTCGTTGCGCGACCCACTGCGCCGTCGAAGACTTTCCTGACGCCGCGGGTCCGTCGATTGCGACGACGAGCGAGCCGCGCGAGCTTCGCACGCGGGGAGATGACGGAGGCGTTGGGGCGCTCATCTAGCTCCTCGCGCTCTTCGCGGCGACGCCGCGCGAGATGCGCGCGAGATCGTCCCAGAATGCCGGATACGAGACGGCGACGCACGCCGGATCATCGATCTCGATCTCGTTGCCGGGAAGCGCACCGAGCACGCCGAACGCCATCGCGATGCGATGATCGCCGTGCGTGCGCACGAGGCCACGCAGCGGCGCGCTCGATCCCTCGACGATGAGTCCATCGGGGCGCTCCTCGGCCGTGGCACCGATGGCCCGGAGATTCGAGACGACCGTCGCGATGCGATCACTCTCCTTCACGCGCAGCTCTTGGGCGCCGCCGATCACCGTCGTCCCGCGCGCCCGCGCGCCGACGCAGGCGAGCAGCGGGAGCTCGTCGATCATCGACGGAACCTGCTCCTCGCCCACCGTTACCGCGTGGAGCTCGGAGTGCGACCCACGAATGCTTCCCGTCGGCTCACCGCCCTGCTCCGGCTGTTCAGCGATGTACACCTCGGCACCCATCTCGCGAAGCACGTCGAAGAAACCGATCCGCGTGGGGTTGAGGCAGACGTTCGGCACGACGATCGGAGCCGACGTGGACAGCACGGCGAACGCGAGGAGAAAGGCGGCGGATGACGGATCCGCCGGCACGCGAATGTCGAGCGGCGACAGCTCACTCACGGGCGCGACGCGCACGCGCGTTCCGTCGATCTCCACGTGCGCGCCGAGCGCGCGCAGCATGCGCTCGGTGTGGTCGCGCGACCGTGACGGCTCCGTCACCTCGACTTCCACTCCGCCGACGACTCCCGCGAGGATGATCGCGCTCTTGATCTGCGCGCTTGCCGTTTCGGATGTCCATGCGATCGACCGCAGCGCGCCGCCGTGGATCACCATCGGCAGCCCATCGCCAGACTCGAGCTCGACGCGCGCACCCATCGCCGTGAGCGGGCGAGCGACGCGACGCATCGGCCGACGGCTGAGGCTCGCGTCGCCGATGAAGCGCGTGCGGAAGGCGCACCCCGCGGCGACTCCCGCCATGAGGCGCGTCGTCGTGCCGCTGTTGCCGCAATCCAGATCGATCGACGGCGCGAGGAGGGCTCGGGCGCCGCGTGCATCGATCGTGATGTCGGTGCCCAGCGAAGGCACGGCCACGCCGAGCGCGCGGAGGACACCCGCCGTGCTCTCAACGTCGGCGGAG
>DATHJR010000335.1:0-8907 GCA_035286525.1 Gemmatimonadaceae bacterium
GTCGCAGGCCGCGCTCCAGCGAGTGAGGCGGGCGCTCTTCGACGCTACGCCGTAGCCACCTCCGCCTCCTCCTTCTCCTCCTCGTCCTCCTCATCATCGCGCAACGCACGCAGCACCGTGCCACCAGCCGCGAGCGCGCCAAGCAGGATGAACAGGTAGAACGTGTAGAATCTCCACCACACGAGCGCGGCGCCGAAGATGCGCGCGGGGATCGCGTGGCCGAGCGCGGCCTTGAAGCCCACCTCGATCGCTCCTCCGCCGCCCGGCAGCGGCGCGAGCGCGCTCCCCCACATCAGCGCCACGGGCCAGAGCACGAGTGGCGCGAGGGGCACGTGCGTCTCGCCCAGCGAGTAGACGATGGCGGGGAGGATCGCGATGCGCAGGCAGATGTGGAGCACCGAGGCGAGCAGCGCGAGCGCGGTCATGCCGAGCCGCATGTGGCGGATGCCGGCGATCGCGGTGCGCAGCGTCGCGAGCGCATGCTGCACCTTCTTCCACCGCGCGCCGCGCAGCTTGAAGCGGCGCGCCCACTTCGGCGCCCGCCCCGTGGTGCCGTACTTCTTGGAGAGGAACCAGCCGAGGGCGCCGGTGCCGAGCACGAAGAACGCATACAGTCCCACCGCGGCGGCGACGCCGAGCAGTGTCGAGCCCGCGTTGCGGAAGACCACGAACAAGCCGATGGCGACGAACGCGAGAGAGATCGTCTCGAGAAAGAGCTCCGCGTAGATCACGAGAAGGATCTGCGCTGGATGCATTCCCGCCTCGGTCATGATCAGATAGCGCGCGGGCTCGGCGCCCGACTTGTTCGGAGTGATCGCCGCGCCGAAGTCGCCTCCGGCGCTCGCGCGCACGGCGAGTCGGTACGACATCGGAATTCGCATCGCGATCGCGCTCAGCCACACCTTCGCGCCGCGCGCGAGCAGCTCCGAGAGCGCGATGCCGAGAAGCGCGAGGTGCGGGCCGAAGTCCATCGAAACGGCCGCGTGCTGCTTGGGCCACGACGAGACGACGATGTACAGCGACACGCCGATCGCCGCCACGAAGGAGGCGATCGCAAAGATCCAGCGCTTGACGCTCACGTCTGGTCCGTCAAGCTGCTACTCGCACTCCCAGCGAACGGTGATGGCGAGATCGGAGCCGTGCCGCCTGCCCGTCGCGATGCGCGAGAAATGTCCGGCCGTGAGTGATCCGACGCGACCGACCGGATCGGAGATTGTCGCGGTCCCGCTTCCGTCGCCGTACGTCTGGCTGTGCAATACGAACTGAAGATTCGAGACGCGCGGGCCCGGATGCTTGCCCACCGCGCCGCTCTTCACCGGGATCGTCCCGATGACGGGCTTGACGATCTCGAACGCGACCTGCGCATCGCGCGCGAACGCCTCCACCCTCGTCGTGGGTGAGCCGCGGTCTCCGCCGTACGTGCACGTCGCGCGATCGTTCAACGGGCCGCTGAATCTCTCCTTTCCAGCGACGGTCATCGAGACAGCGGTGCCCGCCGGTGCGCGCGAGATCTCCTGCGCCCTCGCGGTCGCCGCCGAATCACTCAGCGTGTCGGCCTTCGCGGCCGTCTTCGCGTCGCGTGCGCAGCCGGCCGAGAGCAGCGCGACGAGCGAGGCCGCGAATCGCGTCGCGCGGAGTGTCACGGAGCTTCCTTGCGGGCAGGGATCGTGATGATCTCGACGCGATCCTTGGTGAGCAGCGGCACGGCGATGTGCATGCGACGCGTATCGATGCCGATGTCCGCAGGCGACGGAAGCCCGCGTATCGACTCGCGCACATTGCCATCGCGGATCGAGACGGTCGAGTCGGCCCAGCTGGTGACGATGAGACGCCGGTCGGCGAGAATCTCCACGCCATCGTATTGCCCAGAGCCGAAGCCGATGGTCACAGGCTGCGGCGTGCCCGGCCGCCACGCGAGAATCTGCGGCACCTTGTCGTAGGGGACGACGATGAAGCGCTTCCCCGACTTGTCCCAGGTGATGCCATTGGGCCAGTGGAGTGAATCGGACGCGAGCGCGATCGTGGCGCGATGCGAGGCGTCGATGCGGAAGATGCGCTGGGAGCCCGCCACGGGCGCCATGCCGCCGCCACTCGGCTGAATCCCCGTGTCCGTGACGTAGAGCGCGCCGTCGCCGCCGACGCAGATGTCGTTCAGAAAGAGCGCGTGGTACGACGAGAGGTCCACGGTCGCGACGGTCGCGCCCGTGTGCACGTTGAACGCGCGCACGGCGTCGATGTCTGCCACCCAGAGCGTATCGCCGATGAGCGCGAGGCCTTTCGGTGCGTTGAGCGTGACACCGCCCCGGCCCCCGGCGATGAGCTCGAGCGAGTCGATCGTTCCGTCGGGCTTCATCCGCGAGATGAAGCCGTTGTCGTCCTTCGCCAACGGGCTGCCGTTGATGTTCGAGACGTAGAAGACGTCGTTGGCGGAGTCGTAGCGCACCGACTCCGGCGTCTTGAAGCCGGTCGTCGTCGCGGTGCGGCCAGGGGCCGTGCTGTCGACCACTGGCCCGTGCTGCGCGGTCTTCGCGGCGTCCTTGTCGCGCCCGCACGCTGCCGCCGCGAGAGTCACCGCGAACGCGACCGCCGCCGTGCAAGCGCGCTTCCCCATGCCTCCGGCCGTCATGTGCACCGCTCCACCTCTTGATGTTGTGTGTGAGAAGTAGCGAGGTCCGCTCACGCGCGTCAAGCTTCCTCCATGCGCAACCGCATGGTCGTGCCGCTGTCGCTCGTGCTCGCGACATCCCTCGCGTCGCCCGCCCCTGCACAACAATGTCCCATCGCGCGCGACTACTGGCCAACCGCGGGATGGCGCACGGCCGCCCCATCGGCCCAGGGAGCGGACTCGGCGTCGCTCGATTCCGCCCTCGCGCTCTTCGGGAAGACGACCTCCGACGTGTACGCCGTTGTCGTGACACGGCACGGGTACATCGTGGCCGAGCGCTACTACCACGACAGGGATTCCACCGAGCGCTTCGACATGCGTTCGGCGACGAAGACCATCGTGTCGATCCTCACGGGAATCGCGATCGACAAGAAGTTCATCCATGGCGTGGATCAGCACGTGTCGGACTTTTTTCCGGAGTATTTCGGCGCCGACAGCGTCGATGCGAGAAAGAAGCTGATGACGGTCCGTCATCTGCTCACGATGACGTCCGGACTGTACTGGGTGGAAGGACGTGGATCGGAGATCCTGAATTACCAGCGGAGCTGGCCGGTTGCGATTCTGTCGCAGCGGTTGATGGCGCCGCCCGGCTCGCTCTTCAACTACAGCTCCGGCAACGCGCATTTGCTTTCGACCATCGTCACACGCTCGACGCACAAGTCGACGATCGACTTCGCGAACGAGGTGTTATTCGGCCCGCTCGGCTTTCAACTGCCGCTGCTCGACTGGTCGACCGATGTGCAGGGCGTAAATTCCGGTGGCGCCGGATTGAAGCTGCGGGCGCGCGAGATGGCCAAGCTCGGCTATCTCTTCCTGAATCACGGCTGCTGGGATGGTGCGCAGGTCGTTTCCGAGAAGTGGGTGACGCAATCGACGCGGAAGTGGAGCGATCCGGGGAAAAATTCGGCGGGCTACGGGTTTCTCTGGTGGCTGAGCACCGCGGTGCCCGGGGCGTACTCGGCGATCGGTGCGGGCGGGCAGTATATCTTCGTCGACCCGTCGCGGGACGCGGTAATCGCAATCGCCGCGGATCCGAATGGAGACGGCGGACATTTCGAGATCTTGAAGTCGGTGGTGATCCCGGCGATGCGTTGAGCACGCGCTGGTCGCCGCACGGCGAGCTCCACTCACGCGGAAGGAGGAAACGGAAGATGCGGTTCGGGCGAAGCTGGGCGATGGTATGCGTGGCACTGGCGGCGCTGCTGTCGATGGCGATGACCGGCGCGAGCGGGCACGCGCAAAGTGGCCCGAAGCGAGGCTATCTCTTCATCGTCGGCGGAGGACCACAGCCGCCCGAGCTCGTCCAGCGTTTCGTCGATCTTGCGGGAGGGACGAAGGCGAAAATCGTGGTGTTCGCCATGGCGAGCTCGGACGGGAAGGAGAGCGGCGAGGAAAAGGCAGAGGACCTTCGCAAGCTCGGGGCGGACGCGCATGCCTACTTCATCGGTCCGGAGGAGGCGAACTCCGATTCGATGGTGAAGCACATGGAGGGCGTCACGGGCGTCTGGTTCGGCGGCGGCGATCAGGTGCTGCTCACGAAGGCGCTCCTCGGCACACGCGTGGAGAAGGCGATTCACGCTCGCTACGCCGCCGGTGCGGTCATCGGCGGCACCTCCGCTGGTGCGGCGGTGATGTCGAATCCGATGCTCACGGGTGAGGAGCGACATGTGGGCGGCGTGCGTCCGCCGTCGGATTCCACCAGCCATTACATGACGATCGCGCGCGACAACATCGAGATGGTGCCGGGATTCGGCATGATCGACGGCGTGCTCGTCGATCAGCACTTCCTCCGCCGGCGCCGGCACAATCGCTTCATCAGCGCGGTTCTGGAGAATTCTCCGCACCTCGGCGTCGGCATCGATGAGTCGACCGCGCTCATCGTCCACCCGGATGGGCACTGGAGTGTGTTGGGCGAGAGCGCGGCGTCGATCTACGATGCGAGGCGCGCCGCGATCACCAAGGTCGGTGCTCCGGTGCTCGGCGAATCCGGATTGATTCTCAGCGTCCTTCCCGCAGGAAGCAGCTATTATCCCGCCACCGCCAAGGTGGTACTCCCGCACTAGCGGGCATTACCTCTCGAAACTCCGCAATCATGACGACAACGACCTCCGACTCCATCGACGCGCTCCGCTTTCCCATCGGACGCTTCGTCGTTCCCGAGAAAATATCGGCCGCTGACCGGGCAAAGCTCATCGAGGAGATTGCCGCGGCGCCGGCAGCACTACGCGCGGCGGTGCGCGGGATGAGCGAGGCCCGGCTCGACACACCGTACCGGCCGGGCGGGTGGACGATCCGCCAGCTCGTGCATCACGTGCCGGACAGCCATCTGAATGCGTACATCCGGATGAAGCTGGCGATCACGGAGGACGAGCCGACGATCACGCCATACATGGAGGACCGGTGGGCGGAGCTGCCGGATTCGCGCGAGGTCCCGGTCGAGACGTCGCTGCGGCTGCTCGAAACGGTGCAGGAGCGTTGGCTGGCGATCATGCGATCGATGACGGACGCGCAATGGCAGCGCGCCTACACTCATCCGGAGCACGGGCGCTATCCACTCGATCGCCAGGCCGCGCTCTATGCGTGGCACGGCAAGCATCACGTGGCGCACATTACGCGCGCCCCGTGATGTAGTGCGCTACGGTACGCGCCTACTCCCGCCGCGAATCAGCCGGATCAGGAAAATCAGAACGATCGCCCCAATGAAGGCGACGATGATGGATCCGGCGATTCCGCCGCCGGCGGAGACGCCGAGTGCTGAGAACAGCCAGCCGCCGATGAAGGCGCCGACGATGCCGATGACGATGTCGCCAATGATGCCGAAGCCAACGCCGCCTACCACGAGCGAGGCGAGCACACCGGCGATCAGGCCAACAACGATCCACCAAATCAGGTTGTTCGCGGCCATGTAGTTCCTCCAGGAGTTCGGGACCTGCCAAAAAGGGGAGCAGGCAACTCGCGTGCCCCGCTCCGTCCCGAGAGCGTCCCGCGTTCAGTCCTGAGAGGCCATCCCCATGGCGTGATAGCCTTTATCCACGTACACCACGGTTCCGGTGATGCCGCTCGCGAGCGGGCTGGCAAGAAAAGCGGCCGCGGCGCCTACCTCGGATGCGACGAGGGGCTCGGTGAGCGGCGAGTTGGCCGCCACGTAGCCTACCATTTTCTCGATGATGCCGATCGCGCTGGCGGCGCGCGATGCGAGCGGCCCCGCGGAGATGACGTTCACGCGAATGCCGAAGCGTCGTCCCGCTTCGTACGCGAGTACGCGCGTGTCGCTCTCGAGCGCCGCCTTTGCCGATGACATGCCGCCGCCGTACCCGGGAATCACGCGCTCGCTCGCCATGTAGGTGAGCGAGAGCACCGATCCCCCTGCGCGCAGGAGCGGACCGAGGCGGCTCACCATCGCGACCAGCGAGTACGCACTCACGCTGAGCGCCGTGAGGTAGCCATCGCGGCTGGTGTCGAGGAGCGCCTTCTTCACCTCGGGTCCGTTCGCGAGCGAGTGCACGACGATGTCGAGCGGCTTGTCGCCGTGATCCGCCACGAGCCTCGTGGCGAGCCCGTCGATGGAGAAGTCGCCGACCTCGGCGTAACGCTTGTTCGTGCGAATCGACTCGGGAGCGCCATCGAGCGTGGTATAGGCGGCGTCGAGCGGATAAATCGACTCGAAGGCCATCTTGCCGCCGGAGGCAAATGCCATCGACTCATCCATCTTTCCCCGCTCGAGCAGATTGCGGAAAATGTTGAGCGCCGGTGGCCAGGTGCCCACCACCACCGAAGCGCCTGCCTCGGCGAGCGTCTTGGCGATGGCGAATCCGTAGCCCGCGTCGTCCGCGACGCCGGCCACGAGAGCGCGCTTGCCGGTGAGATCGATGTTCAGCATGTCGCTGCGTCCATTGGCTGGGAGTGCGTGCGCAGCGTATCACGCCGCGGCGAAGTAGCTTACATCAGAAGCGACCAGTCTACCAGCAATGACCGCCATCACAACGACCGTAGCGCCCGCGCCTCTCTCGTCGACCATCGGTCCGCGTTTCGCGCGCGGACTCTGGCGAATTGCCGCGGCCGATGCGTCGTCCGGGAACGAGGTCGAGCTGATGCGCGATGGGACACGCATCTTCGGCGCGATGCTCGAGGTGATCGAGCGTGCGCGGGAAACCGTCGTGCTCGAATCCTACATGATCGTCGACGACAGCGTGGGCGAGCGCTTCTCCTTCGCGCTGCGCGCGGCCTCGGCGCGCGGGGTGAAGGTGCGCGTAATCGCGGACTGGGCCGGGAGCCGCGAGACCTCGCGCGCGTTCTGGCGCACGCTCCGCGAAGGCGGCGTCGATGTCCGCATCTTCAACAGGTTCGGCTTTCACCGCTGGCTCGGCATCTTGCCGCGCGACCATCGCAAGGTGCTCGTCGCGGACGAGCAGGTATGCGTCACGGGTGGCATCGGGCTCGCGGAGGTATGGTCGGGGTTCGTGAAGCGGAAGAAGCGCGCGCCCTGGCGCGACACGGCAGTGCTCATTCGAGGGCCGGCGGCGGTGGACATGGCACGCGCGTTCGAGACGATGTGGAAGCGCGCGAACTTCGAGGAGCGCCGCGCGGCGCGGCGGCACGTGGTTCGGCGCGCCCGCAACACAGACACGACGCCCGAGAAGTCCGTCGGTGCGGTGGTGGGGATCATCGAGGGCGAGCCGTGGCGGCTGCGCGTGGCGCGCGCGCTGCAGATCCAGTCGGTGAGTGCGGAGAAAGCGATCTGGATCGCGAGCGCGTACTTCTATCCGTCGAGCGCGGAGATCGAGGCGCTCTGCGGCGCGGCCCTCGATGGCGTGGATGTGCGCGTGCTGGTGCCGAGCAAGTACGACCACCCGTGGGTGCGGAGACTCACGCGCAGCGTGTACAAGCAGCTGTTGCGCAACGGCGTGCGGATCTTCGAGTGGAACGGGGTCATGATGCACGCGAAGACGAGCGTGATCGACGGACGATGGGTGCGTGTGGGTTCTACAGACTTCAACCCGCTCGGCGTCGCGATCAACTACGAGCTCGACGCGGTGATCGAGAGCCAGGAGCTGGGGAAGGCGGCCGAGGAGATGTTCCTGCGCGATCTCGACGAGTCGACGGAGATCAAGAACGTTTGATCATGCACGTCGGGTGATTCGCGATCCCGTATCTTTCGCTTCATGAAAGCAGGGATATTCGTGGTCGCGGAGCTGGGCGAGCCGGTGCGCGGAAAGATACTCGAGGTGCAGCGGTGGGCCGACCCGCGCCTCGCCGCGGGAACGCCGCCGCACGTGACGATGGTGGGATCATCGGGCGTGGGGCCGCTGCCGCTCGGCACATCGGTGGAGCTGCTGCGAGAGCGGATCGAGCCGATCACGCGCGAGACGGCGCCCATCACGATGCGCTTCGAGCGCCCGCACCGCTTCATGCAGACGGACATCATCGTCCTCCCGCTCGACCCGCACGGGCCGCTACGCGTGCTCCACGAGCGCGTGGCGGGCACGGGGCTGCCGTTCGAGCGCGCGAGGTTTCAGTTCTCGCCGCACGCGACGCTCAGCTTCTATCCTCGAATGAACCCGGAGATGTTGAAGCGGCTGTTGGCGCTGAGGTTCGAGGACGATGTGGTGATCACGGGGCTGCAGTTCTACTCGACGCCGCATCCGCAGCCGAGCACGCGGGTGCTGGATTTGAGGTTGGAGGGCCGCACTTCACCATAGTTGTTATCACACAGCTGGGGGACCACCAGCTTCCTTGGGACGTCGACGGTGAGAGTTCCTCAGCAGGGAGAGTCATGTCGAGACAATGGCAACTGTGCCCGTGCCCAAAGAACTCCCTGTCGAGATTGGCGGCGCCAGCGATAGTGGCTGCAATGTCGACGCTCCTGATGACCGTTGACTGCGCCACTGCAGCGAGATCGTCCGAGGCTGCCGACTCTCCACACGCGATGTTCGTGGCGGATTCAATAAAAGCGGCGAAATGCAAATCGACGCTCAACAGCTCGCGCAGCGCCGGTCGATCGTCTGCGGGTGACGCCTTCATTCGCGTTCATGTGAGCTATCGGGAAGGCGACACAGTGAGTGGCGCGATCTTTACTTCGGAGAAACCCCGTCTCGTGGTTCAGAGCCGGCTCGATGGAATTATTCGCATCGCTCTTCCGACTGACAGCATTCCGGGCTCCCACTCTCTACCGGTGACCGTCCGACTCATCGGCTTTAGGCCGGTCGAGGGAACTATCGAAGTTCTTCCCGGCGACACCGTCA
>DATHJR010000336.1:0-3458 GCA_035286525.1 Gemmatimonadaceae bacterium
CGCGCCAGTCGTCGCGCGAAGGATTCCCACCTCCGCGTCCTCGTCCGGATAGCCAATGCGGACGTCGAACAGAAATCGATCGAGTTGCGCCTCGGGCAGCGGATACGTTCCCTCCTGCTCGATGGGATTCTGCGTCGCCAATACAAAGAACGGATCCGGCAGCGGCATCGTCTCGCCCGCCGCGGTGACGCGGTGCTCCTGCATCGCTTCGAGGAGCGCGGCCTGCGTGCGCGGTGGGGCGCGGTTGATCTCGTCGGCGAGAAGGATGTTGGCGAATACGGGCCCACGCACGAATCGAAACGAGCGCGAGCCAGTCGCCGTGTCCTCCTCCATGATCTCCGTTCCCGTGATGTCGCTCGGCACCAGATCCGGCGTGAATTGAATGCGCCGGAAATCCAGCCGCATCGCCTCGGCCACGGAACGAATCAGCAGCGTTTTGGCGAGCCCCGGCACGCCGACGAGCAACACGTGACCGCCGGCGAGAATCGCCATGAGGATCTCTTCGACGACCGTCTCCTGACCGATGATGCGCTTCGCGACTTCCTCGCGCAGCCGCCGCGCCGCGTGTCCCAGCTCGGCGCGCTCGTCCTGCGCGAGAGCGGGCCGCGGAGCCGTCGCGCTCACCGAACCGGCCGCCGGCGGCGGTGCGTGAGCAGGAAGATCGAGCCGTCGCGTGCGCCCGCGTCCGCGAGCGACACGCTCTCGTCGAGCACCTCGAAGCCGCGCAGCTTCATCACGTAATCGTCCGCCTCGTCCTCGGGCGACACGGATCGCAGCGCCGCGCGCTTCACCTCGCTGACGCTTGTCGTGGGCGCGGCGGAAATCAGCGCGACGTCCCACCGTTCGGGAACCTCGACACGAATCGTGATCGGGCTCGCGCCCGGCGCGCCAACGGGAATCGTGCTCCCCGATGTTCGCAGCGTCGAAACGAAGGGTGCGGTCACGCAGTTCCTGCCTGAGTCATGCTGGTCATGCCGACCTCGAGCTCCGTTTCCGGTATCGGATCGAGCGTCGAGAAGAAGCGCGCGATCTGCTGGTCAAACAAGTACGTAGATCCGCGCACGATTGTTCCAGCATTCGACGCCTGCACGCCGATCACCAGCTCTTCGCCACCCTGTCCGCGAAAGGTCAGATACGACGGCCCCTCCTTCTCGAGGAAGGCGGCGTAAATGGGACTGCGCCGCGAGAAAAACGTCTTCGCGGCCGCCAGCACCTCCGCCGGGGCCATCGGAGTGGTGATTTCCTGAAGCATGTTCGTTTCCTGTTGTTGAGTCAGCCCGGCAGAGCCACCGCTGGCTGCGGGTCATGGCTGAATTCTAGCGGGATCTCCACGACGAACGACGAACCCTCGTGCGGCTCCGACTCGAGCTGGATGTCGCCGCCGAGCAGGCGCGCGAGATGCCGGGAGAGCGCAAGGCCGAGGCCGGATCCGCCGTACTGCCTCGTCGTCGACCCGTCTACCTGGCGAAACTCGTCGAACACGAGTTTGTGCGCCGTGGAAGGGATTCCGATTCCCGTGTCCGATACGGTGAACCGCGCGAGATCGTTGAGAACCTGCACCGTCGCGCGCACCTCGCCGTGCGTCGTGAACTTGTACGCGTTGCCGATCAGCTTGGACAGAATTTTGACGACTTTCTGACGGTCGCTGCGAATCCAGCGAGGCGGCCCGTCGGGAATCTCGGTTCGCAGCGCGATTCCGGGCGGCCGATCGCCGGCCGTTGCCGCGAGCGCCGACTCGAGCGCCGAGCGCGGATCGAAGAGCTCGACTTCCACGCGCACCTCGCCCCGGCGCAACGCCGTGAGCTCGAGCAAGTCCTCGATGAGCTCGAGCAGCCGCTCGCTCGACGTCGTCATGTGCGCGAGCGTGTTCCGCTGGTCGTTCGTGAGCGGACCGGACATCTCTTCCTGCAGCAGATACGCGTAGCCGAGGAGCGCGGTGAGCGGCGTGCGCAGCTCGTGACTGATGTTCGAGAGGAACTCGTCCTTGAGGCGGCGCGCCTCCATCACGGCGACGTACTGCTGCTCCAGCTGCGCGTTCGACTCGAGCAGCGCGCCGTTCGCGCGGCGGAGATCGTCGATCAGCGATGCCTTTTCGGCCGTCGCCGCCATCTGGTCGGCAACGATCTGCAGCAGTCCGCGTTCCTCGACCGCGAGATGGCCGGGCTTCTCGAAGTAGAAGGTCACCGCGCCGAGCACGCGCGTGCGGGTCTGCAGCGGAAGCGCCACCAGCGCGCGGAAGCCGAGCTCCGTCGCCACTTCCTGCCAGTCGCTGAGCGAAGGATCCGCGAACACGTCCGGGACCTGAATCGCGCGACGTTCTCCCGCCGCCTGACCGCTCGGCCCCAGGCCGACGCGCACGCGCATCTCGCCGAGGAAGGGTCGGAAGCGCTCAGGCCAGTTATACGACGCGGCGAGGCGCATCACGTCGTCGTCGTCCGCGATCGTGTAGATCGATGCGAACGCGGCGCCGACCAGCGGGCTCACGCGCTCGAGCGCGAACTGGAAGACGTCCTGCGGCCGATCGGCCGTGAGGAAGGCGTGCACGATCTCGCGAACAGCGACCAGTTCCCGGATCGAAGCGTCCGAGGGAATGCTGGTCGTGTCCGGGGCAGAGTACGGTGCGCGGATCACAGGTGGGAATCTACCCGTAACCACCACGGAGGCTACCCCGACCCGTCAACCCGCCGGCCGAGAGCGCTCCCGTTCGGCGACCTCCGTGAGCAACGCAGGGAGCTGAACAGTAAAACCAGAGCGAGCGAGCACTGTCGCGCCGCCCTCGCGGGCGCGCCGAATCGCGTCGACGTTGCCGTGACCGGCGAAGCCGAGGATCGGCGCGTTCGGAGCGGCCGCACGCACACGCGCGATGGCGGCGAATGGGTCGAGCGCTCCCTCCTCGAGGTCGACGATCGCGAGCGCGGGCTCTCCCGCGGCGAGCTGCCGGTCGAGCTGCTCCGGCGACTTTGCCACTCGGAGCTCGAGGCCAACGCGCCGCGCCACCTCGTCGATCTTCGAGCGGAAGAGCAGATCGCTCATCACCACGAGCAGCTTGCGCGCGCCCGCGATGGGGGTCGGCATCGATGTCGGCGCCGTCATCGATGCGTTGGCGCCTTCGCCGGCCGAATCTCGATGCGCGAGACGAGTACCGACTCGGGCTGCGTCACCAGATACCACACGGCGTCGGCGATCTGGTTGCTCGTGAGCTTCCAGCTCTGATCGCCCGTACCCGGCGTGAGCGACGTCGCCACCGATCCCGGCATCACGACCGCGACGCGCACGTTCGCGTCTCGCACCTCGAGCATCAACGACTCGGTGAAGCCGTTGACCGCGTGCTTCGTGGCCGCGTAGCAGCTTCCGCCGACGAAGGTATTCCGCCCCGCGAGCGATCCGATCGTGACGACGAAGCCGTGCCTGCGTGCGACCATGCCGCCGATGAGCGCGTGCGTCACGTAGTAGAGAGA
>DATHJR010000337.1:0-3936 GCA_035286525.1 Gemmatimonadaceae bacterium
CCCTGCGCGGGCTTGATCGAGATTCCGCCGGAATCGAAGCACAGTCCCTTGCCAACGAGAACCACGGGCTTGCTCCCCGCGGCGCCCTTCTTGTGCTCGAGGACGATGAGCTTCGGGTCCTGCGGCGTGCCCTGCGCGACCGCCAGGAACGATCCCATCTTCTCGGCCTTCATCTCGGCGCGGCCGAGCACGGTGACGCTCATGCCGCGACGCTGGGCGATGTCGCGCGCCGTGTCGGCGAGAAAATCGGGAGTGCAGATATTCCCGGGGAGCATCGCGAGCTGGCGCGCGAGGTTGATGCCCGCGCCGATCGCGACGCCGCGCTGGATGGCGGCGTTCGCGCCGGCCTCATCGGAGACGAGCAGCTGCGCGCTCTCGAGCGGCGCCTTCCGTTCGTCTTCCGGTGGCGCGCTGCGAGTGGTGGTGTACTCCCAGAAGCCCATCGTCAGCCCGACGGCGACGGCCTCGAGCGCCGCGTCGCTCTGCTCGTCGGAGAACCATGCGAGCGACGATGCGCCGGCCTTGCGCGCCTGCCGCGATCCGACGCTCGCCGCGCGGCGCAACGCGGCGACGATGCTCAAGGGCTTTCCGAGCCCGACGAGTAGAACGCGCTGGGGGCCCTTCGCGCCGCCGGCGAGAATGAGCGTCTCGTCGCGCGCGCCTCGGAAGTCCTTGCGGTCGAGCGAGCGCTTGAGTGAGCCACCGAGGGCGCTGTCAACCGCGGTCAGCGCGGGCGTGAGCGTGGCGCCTGAGGGGAGCGCGAGAACGAGAAGAGGCGCGTCGGCCGTGTCCGGCTGGGCGCGGCGTGCGGTGACCCGGAATTCCATCAAAGATGCTCCGAACGAAGTGCCCAAGGCGGGACTCGAACCCGCATGGCCCGAAAGCCACTGCATTTTGAGTGCAGCGCGTCTACCAATTCCGCCACTCGGGCGAGTGTAGTGCTACCCCGATTCCTGCGAGATTTTCCCGCATTCGCGGAGACGGACTTCCGTGCTGCCGAAAGGCATGCCAGCGGCCCGTAAGGTTAGCACGGCATGCGGCGTTCGTCTACGTCTCTGCGCGCGTGTCGCGCGCGCAGCATTACCGCTGTGTCGCGAGATCCCTCGTGATCTCCGCCTTCACCGTCACGCGTGACTCACCGGCGAGCGCCCGGCGAAGCGTCGCCTTGCCCGCATCACCACCGATTAAAGCGAGCGTCCGCGCTGCATCGCTCGCGAACAGCGGATCGCCATCGGCGAGGTAGCGGCTCGCGACGGCGATGCCGCGCGTCTTGTCCGGCCATTCTGAGAGCAGCCGCAGCGCGAGCATGCGCACGCCTCGCGACTCCTTCACGGCGCTCATCGATTCGATCGCATCCAGTCCCGCCGCTTCAGGCTTGCGGAGGAGCCGCATCGCGGCTGCCGTGCGCACCTCCTCCGCGCCGCCGTGCGCGATCCGGTCGAGCAGGAGCGCCGTTCCCTGCGGCGCGATCGACGGATCGTAGACGCTGAGCGCGGCCTCCTGTACCGTGAAGCTTCGGTCGGTAGTGATCAGCGCGACGGCCTGGGCCTGCACCGCCGCGGTGTCAGCGTATGCGAGAGATCGAATCGCCTGCGCGCGCACGAGGTTCGATGGATCGCCAAGTGCGGCCGACACGAGGTCGCGGCTTGCGCTCGCATCGGACATCCCGATCTGCCGAAGAGCTTCCACGCGGAGCTCCGGAACACGCTCGTTCAGTGCGATTAACCGCCGCGCATCCCGCGCCGCCGGCGACGTGGAACCGTCGAGCGTCGCGAGCGCCCACCAACGAGCCGAGAGATCGAGATCGTGCTTCGCGAGCTCGCCCAGCTCCTCCGGCGTCTGATCGGTCTTCACGGTGCCAAGCAGCCAGCCGCCCTCGTCGAAGCGGAAGGTGATCGGCGCGGATGGAAGCGAGAGCACGAACTTCTGATCCTGTTTCGTCATCATGATCTCGCGACGTACAACCGAATCGCGCGTGACGATCCGCACGGTGGCCGGGAATCGGAAAAACGGGTGCGTCGCGTCGATGGTCTGCGTCTGGCGCAACGTGATCGTGAGCTTCTTCCCCGCGGCGTTCCATGCGCGCGTGAGCTGCACCTTCGGATAGCCGATGCCGTACGCCCACTGATCGAAGAACCAGTCGAGATCCCTGCCCGACGCCTTTTCCATCGCGACGGCGTAGTCCGCCGTCTCGACGGGCCTGTACGCGTTGTCGGTGAGAAAACGATGCATACCGGCCCAGAAGACCGAGTCCCCGAGCAGTCGGCGCAGTTGGTGCGCGAGCTGCGCGCCCTTCGGATAGATGTGTCCCGAGAAAAAGAGAAGGATCGGATCCCTTCCCTTGGTGTCGCCATAGACCAGCGGACGCTCTTCGTTCAGATCCGCGTCGCGCGCGTCGCGTTGCTGCTCGATCCAGCTGTGCTGTCCGGCTTCCCACCCGCGGCTCTTCTCGTTCTCGACGGACTCCATGTACGTCGTAAGCCCTTCGTTGAGCCATGCGTGCGCCCACGTTGCCGTGGTCGTGAGATCCCCGAACCATTGGTGCGCCAGCTCGTGCGCGTCGAGCCCGCGTCCGCTGCCCTCCGGCTCCGCACCCGCGCCGTGTAGCGCGAGATCCGTCTGCGTCGTCGCCGACACGTTTTCCATTCCCCCGTACGTGAAATCCGGGATCACCGACTGATCGTACTTGCTCCACGGAAAATTCACGCCGAGCACGCGGCTGTAGATCTCGATCATCGACGGCGTCTCGCCGAACGTACGCCAGCCCGCATTCACGGTGTCAGGCGCGACCCAGTATTCCACCGGAATGCCGCGCCAGTTGTCGTGAAGAATCGTGAACTTGCCGGCGACGATCGAGTACATGTACGTCGACGCGGGCAGCTCCTGCGACCAGTGCCACGTTTTCTGCGCGCCGCCATCCGCGCTCGTCACCTCGACGAGCCGTCCGTTCGACAGCACGCTCACACCCGTGTCGGCCGTGACCAGTATCTCCCACGTCGTCTTGTCGTTTGGCGCGTTCCACGTCGGTACCCACGAGGGCGTCTCGATCGCCTCGCCCTGCGTCCACATCACCCGGCGCCTCGGCACGAAATACATTCCGCGCTCGGGACGGCCGTGATAGCGAAGCGTGAAGACGACCGTGTCACCAACGCGCGCACGCCTCGCGAGGCGAACGGTCACGCCGGCGGTATCGGACGTGAACGCGAGCTTTCCATTCCTGGCATCGAGCGCCGCGTCGATCGTGAGCTGCGACGCGTCGAGGCGAATGGTGTCGGTTGGCGCGGCCTTTACTACGAGCCGCGTCTCGACCTCACCGGCGACGCTGCGCTGGTCGAGATCGTAGCGAATCGCGATCCGCTGATGCAGCAGGTCGAAGGTGCGTGCGCGCTGCGGCCAGATGCGGGGCGGCGTGTACGCGCCCACCACGCCGGTTTTTCTCGGCGCTTGTGTGAATGCGAGCATGGGCGCGAGCAGAGTAACGGTCGCGGCGAGCGACAGGATGCGGCGGGAATTGAGGATCACTATGCGACCCGGTTGGGAAAACGAAGACTCGGCCGCGCAGCCGGCGGCGCGGAGCGAGCTACCAAACTAATCGGTGGTATCTCCCATGCGCCGCAGCCCGCGCAGACGTCTCCGCTGGACGGGACCGAGTCCGTTCTCCTGACGCTGTTATCGCAGCTGGTCGACCTTTTTGCGCAGCGCCTCCTGTAGAGTTGCGTACTTGGCGCGTTGCACTGGCGAGAGAAAGCGCGCGAGATCGCGTTGCTCGCGTGCGAACACATCGAGCCGCTGCCGCTGCACGTCCACCAGCTCATCGAGCATTCGCGAGACCTCGCTCTGATCGGCGAGCGAGTCGCGTAACACCTCCGCGCGAATCGACTGCCGGGCCGCGCGGTCGCGCTGGTTCAGCGCGCGCCGCTCGCCCTCGTACTTGTG
>DATHJR010000338.1:0-3869 GCA_035286525.1 Gemmatimonadaceae bacterium
GCCGGCCGCCCAAGACGGCCAAGATGCGATCCCGGCGCGCGCACCGCAATTCACTCCCTTGACGCCATTCGCCGGCGATGCTAAGCTGGAATCACAATCGAAGAGCTCGTGGTAATTTGCCGCCTATTGCAGCCACGTTAAATAAATGCTAAAACGCGAACCTCCCGGTGGCAGTCCCTCCGGGATTTTTTGCATCCGCACCTCTCGAGTCGAATTCATGACCAGTCCCATCGCGGTTCAGCTCGCAATCGCATCGCGAATCGATGGCCTTCGTTCGGAAGGTGCCTTCGAGGTTCTCGCGAGTGCGCGCGCGCTCGAACGGAAGGGACGGCACATCCTTCACCTCGAGATCGGCGAGCCCGATTTTCCCACGGCGCCGCACATCGTCGAGGCCGGCGTCCGCGCGCTGCAGAACGGCGAGACCAAGTACGGACCCGCCGGCGGGATTCTCGAGCTGCGCGTCGCCATCGCGAATCATCTCGCGTCGCACGGCATCAGTGCCGCACCCGACGACATCGTCGTCACGCCAGGCTCGAAGCCGATTCTCCTCTACGCCGCGCTCGCGCTGCTCGAGAACGGAGATGAGGCGCTCGTCCCCGACCCCGCCTACCCGATCTATGACTCGGTCGTCCGCTTCGCGGGCGGGCGACCCGTCACCTATCGCCTGGAATCGGCGAACCGATTCGCGCCCGACGTCGATGCCATTGCCGCGTCGATCACTCCGCGCACGCGCGTGCTCGTTCTCAACACGCCGCAGAATCCGACCGGTGGCGTCATCGATGCCGGCCGCCTCGCGGCGCTCGCGGAGCTGGCTGAGGCGAACGACCTGATCGTAATCGTCGACGAGATTTATCGTCCGTTCAATTACGGCGCGGCGCCGGTTCCATCGATTCTCACCATCCCCGGAATGCGCGAGCGCTGCATCCTCGTCGATGGCTTCTCGAAGGCGCACGCGATGACGGGGTGGCGGCTCGGCTACGGCCTCCTTCCTACGCCTCTCGCCTCGCGGTTCGCGCTGCTCGCGCTCAACGATCACGCGTGCGTGCCGGCGTTCGTGCAACGAGCAGGGATCGCCGCGCTCACGGGAACGCAGGAGCCGCTGCACGCCATGATCAACGAGTTCGCCGCGCGCCGTGCGCTCGTGACCGAGCGTCTCGCCGCAATTCCGGGGGTGAGCATCGACGCGCCCGCCGGAGCGTTCTACGCATTCCCGAACGTCTCCGAGGCGACGCGCGCCGCGGGGATCACGTCCGCGCAGCTCGCTTCGAAGCTGCTGCATGACTTTGGAGTCGCGCTCCTGCCCGGCACGGCGTTCGGCGCAGGCGGCGAAGGCCACTTGCGACTCTCGTTCGCGACGGGCCGCGCCGATCTCGAAAGGGCACTTACGCTCGTGCACGAATGTTTTCAATCGCTCGCGAGTTGATGACATGGCAACGCTTCGCGCCTGGCGTCGTCCACGAATCGAAATCGCGTCCTGACTTTTCTCAGCACCACATCTTTTGCTCGAGGGGTCGTATGGCAGTCACTCTCTTTCTCCCCACGGTTCTCGCGCGTCTCGCCGATAGCGGCACCCTTCGCTCCGACGGCGACACGGTGGGCGAGGTCGTCGCGAACATAGCCGGCCGGTATCCGAATCTCGCTCCGCGGCTGCGCGACGCGAAGGGCGACCCGTACGCGTTCGTGACCTTCTACTTGAACGACGAGGACATCCGCTTCACGGGCAGCTTCAAGTCGCCGGTGAAGGACGGCGACGAGCTCACCATCGTGCCCGCCATCGCCGGAGGTTGATCCGATGACGACCACCGCTACGTCGGCCGCCGAGCTTTCGAACGAGGAGATCTTCCGCTACAGCCGGCACCTCATTCTTCCTGACGTCGGTCTCGAGGGACAGAAGAAGCTGAAGCGCGCGCGCGTGCTGCTCGTCGGCGTGGGCGGGCTCGGCTCGCCCGCGGCGCTCTATCTCGCGGCCGCTGGCGTCGGCACGCTCGGGCTCGTGGATTTCGACGTCGTGGACGCCACGAACCTGCAGCGGCAGGTGCTGCACGGCACAAGTGCCATCGGCAAGCGCAAGCTCGAATCGGCGCGCGATCGCATCGAGGACCTCAATCCGAACGTGAAGGTCGAGGCGCACGAGACGCCTCTCACGTCGCGCAACGCGCTCGAGATCATCGGCACATACGACATCGTCGTCGACGGCACCGACAACTTCCAGACGCGCTATCTCGTCAACGACGCGTGCGTGCTGCTCGGCAAGCCGAACGTCTACGGGAGCATCTATCGCTTCGAGGGGCAGGCATCGGTGTTCGCCACCGCAAATGCCCCGTGCTATCGATGCCTATTCCGCGAGCCTCCGCCTCCGGGACTCGTGCCGAGCTGCGCCGAGGGCGTCGTGCTGGGCGTGCTGCCGGGGATCATTGGGACGATCCAGACGACCGAAGCGCTCAAGCTCATCCTCGGCATCGGCGAATCGCTCGCGGGACGCCTGCTGCTCGTCGACGCGCTTCGCATGCGCTTTCGCACGCTGAATCTGCGCAAGGATCCGTTGTGTCCCGCGTGCGGCACGCACGAGATCACTGAGCTCATCGACTACGAGGAGTTCTGCGGCGTCCGCCAGGCCGCGGCGGATGACGCAGTGGCACAGAGCGCGGTGCCGGAGATCACGCCAGTGCAGCTCGCGGCGCGCATCGCGCGGGGCGACGACTTCGACCTCATCGATGTGCGCGAGCCGCACGAGTGGGACATCGCGCGCATTCCCGGCGCGCGCCTGATTCCGCTCGCCACTCTGGTCGGTGCGCTGCCGACGCTCGACAGCGCGCGCGACATCGTCGTCCATTGCAAGGTGGGTGGCCGCAGCGCGAAGGCGGTGCAGCAGCTCCAGGCATCCGGATTCCGAAAGGTGTGGAATCTCGCCGGCGGCATTTCGCGCTGGAGCGATGACGTGGACCCGTCCACTCCGAAGTACTAGAGTCGACATGCACACAGCCGAGCTCGAGCCGCGAGGCGTCGTCTCTTCGTCGCCCGCCCTGCGGGCACTGCCGCAGCACTGCAAGGTGTGCGGCGCCGAGTTCGAGGCGGCGCCCGAAGCGATCTGCGGATCGTGCCTCGGCCCGCTCGAGCCGATGTACCCGGCGTCCCGTCGCCTGCCCTCCCGCGCCGAGATCGCGGCGCGTGCGCCCTCGATGTGGCGCTATCGCGAGTGGCTGCCGTTCGACGGATCGCCCACCCTGTCGCAGGACACCGGCTTCACCCCGCTCGTCGCTGCGCCGCGCCTCGCCGACAGGCTCGGCGTTGCGCGGCTTTGGATCAAGAACGATGCGGTGTCGCATCCATCGTTGTCGTTCAAGGATCGTGTCGTCGCCTCGGCGATCAACGCCGCGCGGGCGCTCGGCCTCGATACCGTCGGCTGCGCGTCGACCGGCAATCTCGCGAACGCCGTGGCCGCGCAGGCCGCGCGCGCGGGATTACCGGCGTGGATTTTCATCCCCGACAATCTCGAGCAGGCGAAAGTGCTCGGCACGGCCGTATACGGTCCACATCTCGTGCGCGTGCGCGGCCACTATGATGATGTGAACCGGTTGTGCGCGCAGCTCGCCGATCGTTTTGGCTGGGGCATCGTGAACGTGAACCTTCGCGGCTACTACGGCGAAGGGTCGAAGACGATGGGCTTCGAGATCGCGGAGCAGCTCGGGTGGCGCTTACCCACTGCGGTAGTCGTGCCGATGGCTGGCGGCTCGCTACTGACGAAGCTGCACAAGGCGTTCGGCGAGATTCGCGATGCGAGACTCGTGAGCGATGAGGCGCCGAGGCTGTACGGCGCACAAGCCTCGGGATGTTCGCCGATCACGCGGCTCGTGGAGAGCGGTGGAGAG
>DATHJR010000339.1:0-15183 GCA_035286525.1 Gemmatimonadaceae bacterium
GCGCTGAAGCTCCGCCCCGACGGCAGCGAGTTCGAGCTGAGCGTGCTGCGCGAGCTCGACGCCATCCTTCCGGTCGCACTCAACAAGTGTCCCGCCTGCGGCGTCGACCTCGTTGGCAGCGGTCGATTCTGCAGCAATTGCGGCAGGGATCTATCCGCTAGCCTGCCGGGCGCGGAATCGCGTGAGGAAGCGCTCGAGGCCGTGCGGCGCGCCGCCGAGGGCGAGTATGAGGTGCTTGGCGAAATGGAGCGCTCGGAAGGCGGCGGCCCCGTGTATTTCGCGCGAACGCTGAGCAGTGGGCGACTGGTTGCCCTGAGTCTCACGCGCGAGCTGGAGAGCGACGGCAGCGCGTCGTATTCGCTTGAAGTAACTCACGTCATTAAGCCGCTGGTCGCATCGCTCGGGGCGACCTACCCCTCGCCGACGTCGGCGATGATGGCCGTGAACGCTCCAGTGTCGCGCTCCGCGGCACCGTCGTCCCGCTCGCCGCAGCCCACGGCGAGAAGTGCGACGCCGCCCAGCGTGATGGTGCCCGACGATCTGACCGTCGACGACGACGCGCTCGGTCCGAAGAAGCGCGTACCACTCATCCCGATTGCGGTCATCAGCGCGATCGTGTTGATCGGAGGGGGACTGTTCTACTTCTCCGATTCGAATCGCGGCGCGCCCGATGCATCGCAAGATCCAGCGACGAGCGTGTTCGTACCCGCGAGCGCGCCCCCGGCGCCTGCGCCCGCAATTGCCGCATCAACGACGGACAGCGGCGTAGTCTCCATCGGACCGCTTCCCGACGGCGCGCGTGTGACGCTCGGCGGCAAGCTCGTGACCGCGCGCCAGCTCTCGTTGCCGCCGGGAACGTATCTGCTCGTCGCGACGGCCTCCGGGTTCAAGTCCGCATCGCAACGCGTGGACGTGTACGCCGGGCAGACAACGAGCTGGTCGCCGCAGATGACGGCAGCGAAGAGCATCGCCGTGGCGCAGGCGAAGACGAAGGCGAAGGCAAAGGCGCGAGAGGCGCCGGTTGCGCCAACGCCGGCCGCTCCACCGGCGCTCAATTGCCTGAACGCCTACAGCGACAGGAACTGGGCGGCCGCCTTGCCCGCCTGCACGCGCGAGGCGAGCGCCGGAAACCAGTCGGCGCAGCGCAACCTCGGCAGCATGTACGACCAGGGGCTTGGCGTGAACAAGGATCCTGCGCAGGCGGTGCTCTGGTTCCGGAAAGCGGCGGACACGGGCAATCGCGATGCCATTTTCCAGCTGGCCACGATGTACGAGCAGGGGCGCGGTGTGCCGCAGGATCAGAAGCAGGCTCTCGACTGGTTTCGCAAGGCCGCGCTGCTCGGCGATGGCGATTCGCAGGTCAAACTGGGCCGGGCGTATCTGGACGGGAAGGGCGTCGACAGGAATGAGGGCGAAGCTTCCGCGTGGTTTCAGCGCGCGGCGGACCAGGGCAACCTGTATGCGCTCAACCGCCTCGGCGCGATGTACGCCGATGGAAAGGGCGCGCACAAGGATGAAGCGCGCGCGGTGAAGCTCTTTCAAGCCGCCGCGGCGAAGAACGATGCGCAGGGGCAGTTCAATCTCGCCTCGATGTACGCGAAGGGTCGCGGCGTCGCGAAGAGCGATTCCGCGGCGAACGATCTGTACGTGAAGTCGGCGCGACAGGGGAATGACGACGCGATCAAGGAAGCCAGGCGCCGCAACCTGAAGTTCTGATCGCGCGCCCAGTCGCGACGCCCGCTGCCTCCGAATCGATCGTCACCCGCCTAGCTTTCTCGAATGGACCCCATCGAGGAATTTCGCGCGCTGTTCGCTCGGGCGCAGGCGGTCGATCGCACCCTGCTTCCCGATCCGACGGCGATGTCGCTCGCGACCGTGGGCATCGACTGCTCGCCCTCCGTTCGCATCGTGCTGCTGAAAGGCGTCGACGAACGGGGCTTCGTCTTCTACACGAATCTCAATAGCCGCAAGGGTCGCGAGCTCCTCGCCACGCCGCGCGCGGCCTTGTGCTTCTACTGGCCCGCGCTCGAAACGCAGATTCGCGTCGAGGGTGTGGTCGAATCGGTGAGCGATGCCGAGGCGAACGCGTACTTCGCGTCGCGCGCGCGCGAGAGTCAGATCGGCGCGTGGGCCTCGCAGCAGAGCGACCCACTCGCGAGCATGGACGAGCTGCGGGCGCGAGTGGCGGCCATCGAAGATCTTTATGCGAACCAACCGGTGCCGCGTCCCCCGTACTGGACCGGTCGCCGCGTTCGTCCGGAGCGGATCGAGTTCTGGCACGCCGGTGAGCATCGCCTGCACGAACGCAGACTCTTCGAGCGCGACGGCGATCGCTGGACGCTCCTCCGGCTCTTTCCGTGACGAGATCGGTACTGTTGAAGCGCATCCTCAGTCCGTAAGATTCGCCGCATGGCAACTCGAGTGGAGGCTAGTCCTCCTTCTGTCGCAGCGACCACCTGGAGCATCGACGAGTCGCGCGCGCTTTACAACATCGAAGGCTGGGGAATCGGCTATTTCGACGTGAACGAGCAGGGACACGCAGTCGTCTGTCCCGATCGTTCTCACCCGGAACGCAAGCTCGATCTGTTCACGATGGCGATGGATCTCGCCGAGCAGGGCGTCGGGCTCCCGGTGCTCCTTCGCTTCAGCGACATCCTGCGCTCCCGCATCGAGACGTTATGCGGCACCTTCGATCGCGCGATCAAGGAGTTCGAGTACGAGGGCGCCTACACTCTCGTCTATCCGATCAAGGTCAACCAGCAGCGGCACGTCGTAGAGGAGATCGTGCAGTTCGGCGCGAAACACGGCGTCGGCATCGAGTGCGGAAGCAAGCCCGAGTTGCAGGCGGTGCTGGCCCTCACCGAATCCACCGATCACCTCATCGTGTGCAACGGCTACAAGGACGAGGAGTTCATGCACCTCGCACTCATGGGCCAGAAGCTCGGACATCAGGTGTTCATCGTCATCGAGCAGGAAAGCGAGCTCGATGTGCTGCTGCGCGTCGCGGATGAAATGGGTGTCACGCCGCAGGCCGGCATCCGCATCAAGCTGGCGTCGGAGGGTTACGGGCGCTGGGCGGAGAGCGGGGGAGAGAAGTCGAAGTTCGGGTTGAGCGCCAGCGAGCTCGTTCGCGTGGTGGACAAGCTTCGCGACGCGGGCCGGCTCGACGTCCTCAAGCTCATCCACTTCCACCTCGGCTCGCAGATCACTGACATCCGCTACATCAAGTCCGGGCTGCAGGAGGTCGCGCGCTTCTACGCCGAGCTCCACGCCGCGGGGGTGCGCGTGAGCCACGTGGACGTCGGCGGCGGACTCGGGATCGACTACGACGGATCGGGATCGACGGTCACTGCGAGCGTGAACTACTCCGTGCAGGAATACGCGAACGACGTGGTGTACACGATCGCCGAAATGTGCCGCGAGCTCGAGATCCCGATGCCGAATCTCATCTCGGAATCGGGACGGGCGCTCACGGCACACCACGCGCTGCTCCTGCTCAACGTGATCGACGTGGAGTCGCAGCAGGACGTCGAGCTTCCGCTACTCACCGACGACGATCACACGATCCTGCACGACCTGCAGGATTCGTATGCGTCGATTTCCGTGCGTTCGGCGCGCGAGGTCTATCACGACGCGACCTTTGCGAAGGAGCGCGCGCAGGCGCTGTTCAACAGCGGCGTGCTCTCGCTGCGCGCGCGCGCCATGGCGGAGCAGTTGTATACCGCCACCGTGAACGCAGTCGCGGTGATGGCGCAGAAGGACCGCGAGGAGTACGAGGACATCATCGAGGAGCTCGAGGCGCGGCTCATCGACCGCTACTTTTGCAACTTCAGCGTCTTCCAGTCGCTCCCCGACAGCTGGGCGATCGATCAGATCTTTCCGATCATTCCGATCCACCGGCTCGATGAAGAGCCGGAGCGCCGAGGCACCATCCAGGATGTCACGTGTGATTCCGACGGAAAGATCGACCGCTTCGTGGGCGGCAGGCACGGTAGTCCCAGTCTACCCCTGCATCCGTACCGGCCCGGCGAGCCGTACATCCTCGGAATATTTCTCACCGGCGCGTACCAGGAAATCCTGGGCGACCTGCACAATCTGTTCGGAGACACGAACGCCGTGCACGTGCGGCTCTCGGAGTCAGGCTACGAGGTGACCGACCTCGTGCACGGCGACACGGTGACCGAGGTGCTGAACTACGTGCAGTTCCGCGCGTCCGACCTGCTGACGACGTTCCGGCGGAAGGTATCCGCCGCGACGAGCATCACGCGGCAGGAGGCCAACACGTTCATCGCGGACTACGTCGCGGGACTCGAGGGATACACCTATCTCGAGGGCGACGCCGCGCCGCGATGAACGCTGCGCGCTACCGCGCGTCGAAGCGCTTCGCTACGTCCGCCCAGTTCACCACGTTCCACCACGCGGCGAGATAGTCGGCTCGTCGGTTCTGGTACTTCAGGTAGTACGCGTGTTCCCATACGTCGACGCCGAGAATGGGAGCCTTCTTCTCGCTGAACGGCGTGTCCTGATTGGGTGAGCTCTCGATGGAGAGCTTGCCGCCCTTGTCGGCGACGACCCACGCCCATCCCGAGCCGAAGCGCGCGAGCCCGGCGGCATTCAGCTGCTCCTTGAGCTTCGCAAAATCGCCGAACGAGCTCGTGATCGCCGCGGCGACGGAGCCTGTTGGATCGCCGCCGGCCTTCGGGCCGAGGATCTGCCAGAAAAAGGAATGGTTCCAGTGGCCGCCGCCGTTGTTACGAACAGCGTTGCGTACCGCCTCAGGCACTGCGGCGAGATTTTGCAGGAGCCATTCGAGACTCTTGTCCTGCAGCTCGGGCGTCTTCTCGACCGCCGCGTTCAGATTCGTCACGTACGTCTGATGATGCTTCGTGTGGTGAATCTCCATCGTGCGCGCGTCGATATGCGGCTCGAGGGCACCGTAGTCATATCCAAGCGGTGGCAGCGTAAAAGCCATTTCAATCCTCCGGTATTGTCGTGCGAAGATCCGCGGTCGCGGCTGCTACGACCGCGGCGTGCTTGCGGCGCCACGCACCGATGAGCGCAGGCGCGAGTGACACCGCGATGACCAGTATGATAACCTTGTCGATGTGTTTATCGATCCCGGGAATGTAGCGGCCGAGGCCGTACCCGATCATGAGCATACCGCATACCCAAGCAATGCCGCCGACCACGTTGAAGATCTGAAACGGCCGATAGCTCATGCGTGCGGCACCCGCGACGACGGGTACGAACGTGCGCACGATGGGCATGAATCGGGCGAGCACGATCGTCACACCGCCGTGCTTCTCGTAAAAATCGTGTGCTCGTTGTAGATGGCTTCGCTTGAAGAACATCGAGTCTTCGCGCGCGAAGAGTCGCGGGCCCGCGGCGTGACCGATGGCGTATCCGACGGTTTGACCGAGAATCGCCGCCACCGAAAGAATCGCGCACATGAACCACACGTCGAGCGTGCCTCGCGCCGCGATGAGTCCCGCCGAGACGAGTAACGAGTCGCCCGGCAGAAAGAATCCGATGAGCAGCCCGGTCTCGGCGAAGATGATGATCGTGAGCGCGACGTAGCCGCCCCACATGATGAGGCCCGTGGGATCCGAATACTGGCGCCAGAGGTCTCCGAGCGAATGCATGGGGCTCCGTGTGGGTGACGAGCGTCGCCCCGGAACTTCGACTGCTCCGGACCGCGGGTCAACCGCGAAGGGAGTGGTGCGCGCGGATCGCGACGCGCGAGACTCCCTAGAATCGCTCGAGCAGCACGATGCCGGACATGCGCCGGAACTGTTCGCGCATGCGCGCCGGATAGAATCGTCCGATGAATTTCCAGAGCCACATCATCCTCATCTCGCGATCGAGGCGCTCCGCCTCCTCCATCGTGGAGTGAAACGCGCGCTCCGCCCAGCCGAACTGGCGGAAGAAGTCCGTGCCATCGGGTGGGGCGAACTTGAACGGCGCGTTTCCCGATGCGACGGCGGCGCCCCACGACTTGGTCATCATCTTCAAGAGTCTCGGGCTCGCAAGATCGATCACCCATCGCCAGAACGTCGGCATGGCGTGCAGGTCCGACGCAAGCGCGCCCACGTCTGCGTCGGACAGGTAGATCAGCAGCCCCTCCGTGACGACGAGCGCCCGCTTCGACCGCGCGCCGATGCGAGCGAACAGCTCTCTGCGCACGTCCGCATTCGTCAGGTCTGCCTCGACGGCCTCGTACGAACAGCGAGGCTTTGCGTCGCCCATCGTCTCGAGCTTGTAGCGGAGAATGTCGGGGAGATCCACGTCGACCCAGTGCAACGACGGCGGGAGCTCGAGTCGCCATGGTCGTGCGTCCAAACCGGCGGCGAGGTTGAGCACGAGGTCGATGCCATCGGTGGCGACTTCGGCCAGGATGATCTCGTCGAACACCTGCGTGCGCACGATCATCGCCCACGCCATCGAGCGGGCGTCCTTCATCGTGCGGACGATGTCGTCGCCCTTGGCGCCGGCGAGCGACCGCGCGAACGGGTCGTGAAAGAGGGCGTCCGGGCGCTCGCTTTCCATTGCCCGATAGACCGCAACCCAGCGCGCGGTGTCCGATACGTGCTCAATTGGCATGGGTTTCTTTCAGCAGAGGTCGCCAGTGGGATGCGGGGTAAGTATTAACGCTACCTCTGAAACAACTGGTACGCGAGTTGCCCTATCACAGGCAAGAGTTCGATACAGCCCTTTTTTCGCGGAGCCCGACAATGTTGTGGACGATCGCGGTAATTCTCTTCATTTTGTGGCTGCTCGGCTTCGTGGTCCTCCACGTCGGCGGCGGCTTGATTCACCTGTTGCTCGTGCTCGCGGTCATCGCCATCGTGTGGCGTCTCGTGACCGGCCGGCCGGCCGTCTAGCTGCGCGAACAAAAGGGTGAGCGAGAGGCGGCCTTCTGGTCGCCTCTCTTTTTTGTGCCCCGTGAAACGCGTTGCACGAACCGCTGTGCGCGCGCAGCTTTGCGAACCCATGACGAATCCGCCCGCGCAATCGCTGATCGTTCACGTCGTGAGTCACACGCATTGGGATCGCGAGTGGTATCACCCCGCGGGGCGTTTTCGCCAGCGGCTCGTGGCCCTTGTCGACGCGCTGCTCGACGATCGAGATGATGTCGCGCCCTTTCTGCTCGACGGCCAGGCCATCGTGCTGGAGGACTACCTCGAGGTGCGCCCCCAGCGGCGCGACGATCTCCGAGCCCGCCTCCTCGACGGCTCCCTCGAGGCCGGACCGTGGTACGTGCTCGCGGACGAGCTGATCCCGTCCGGCGAATCGCTCGTGCGAAATCTGCTGGCTGGGCGCGCGGTGCTCGATGCACTCGGTGCCACCGCGCCCAAGGTGCTGTACTCGCCCGACGCATTTGGACACCCGGCGATGCTTCCAGCGATCGCTGCGGGGTTTGGCATGCCACTCATCGTGCTGTGGCGGGGATATGGCGGCGCGGAGCATCCTCGCGGCGACGTCTCGCGCTGGCGGGCGGCGGATGGGAGCTCGGCGCTCGTCTACCATCTCTCTCCGGACGGATACGAGCTTGGCGCGTCGCTGCCGGTCGAAGCACAGGCGGCGCGCGATCGATGGGCCGCGCTGCGCAACGTGCTCGCGCCCCGCGCGCTGACAGGGCAGGTGCTCCTGCCCAACGGCGCCGATCACCACGCGCGACAGCGCGCCCGCGCGCGCGCGGTGGAGACGCTCGCGGTTGTGGCCCGCCCCGACGACGTGCGTCTCACGAGCCTCGGCGAGTTCGCTCGCGCGCTCGTTGCGGCCGCCGCGGCACATCCAGAGATCCCCGAAGTGAGGGGCGAGCTTCGCGACTCGTACGGTTACACCTGGACCTTGCAGGGCACCTTCGGCACGCGCAGCGCCCTCAAGCGACGCGCGGCGCAGGCGGAGCGGTCGCTGCTGCGCAACACGGAGCCGTGGGTCGCGCTCGCGGAACGCGTGCGACGCACGAATCGCGGCGCCCTCATGCGCGCGGCGTGGAGGACGCTGCTGCGATGCCAGCCGCACGACACGTTGTGCGGGTGCTCCGTCGACGCGGTCGCGCGCGCGATGGCGGCGCGGCTGGAGGACGTCGAGGTACAATCGGCGGGGCTGCGCGAGGATGCGCTGTTCGACCTGATCGGATACGACGCCCTCGCCACGCGCGCGACTCCGAACGCGTGGACGTCAGCCGTGGTGGTGTGCAATCCCTCTGCGCGCGCGCGCGGTGGTGTCGCCGAAGTGGAAGTGCTGGCAGTGCGCGACCACGTGCGTGTTGGCCCCGGATCCGGCGGCGCGGATGCGATGCCCATCGGTGAGTCGCCCCCGGATTGGGTGCTCGATGGTGGCGAGGTTCCAGTGCAGCGGCTCATGACAGAGCGCCGCCACGATCGGGTGGAATCGCCACTGCATTATCCGTGGGATGATTTCGTGGAGTCGACGCGCGCGCTCGTGTGGGTGCCACCGATCGCAGGCTATGGCACGCGCGCGCTTGCACTGAACAGCGGCGTCACGGCTGTCGTGTCCAGCGCATCCGAGCAAGTGCGCACCGAGGGGCTTTCGATGCAGAGCGGCGCGATGCGCATCGAGGCCGACGCGCGTGGCGTCATCCGTCTCGACACAACGGATGGGGCGAGAAGCATCGCGTCGATCTTCTCGATCGAGAGCGTCACCGACGCCGGCGACCTCTACACACCATCACTCCGTGGCGCACCTCGCTTTGCCGAATTCAGCAATCCGCGCCTGGGTCTACGAGGCCCTCTGCGCGCGACGCTTGTGCTCCAGTGGCGCGTCGAGTTTTACGATCAGCTCAGAATGCTGGCGCCGCGAGCCGCGTCCGGCATGCTCACACTCACACTCGATGCCGGAGCGAAGTTCGTGCGCGTGGACATCGACGGCGACAACGGCCTTGTTGACCATCGACTTCGACTGCGAGTCTCGACGGATGTGTCCAACGCCGACGTGTTCGCGGACGCCGCCTTCGGACCGGTGCGTCGTGAGACGATCGTCGCGCCGGACCTCTCCATGGAAACGCCGCCCGCCACGGCGCCGCTCGCGCGATACGTCACCCTCGCCGCGGGTGATCGCGGGGCGACAGTCTATTCCGATGGACTCGGCGAGTACGAAGCGCTTGCCGACGGCACCGTCGCGCTCACCCTGCTACGCGCGGTGGGCGAGCTGTCCCGCAACGATCTCCCGGAGCGCCCGGGTCACGCGGGATGGCCGGCGAGCACGCCGGAGGCGCAGCAGCCGGGACACTTCGGTGGGCGATTCGCGCTCCTGCTGCACGGCGCGCGCGACGATGACACGATCGCCGAAATAGAGCGCACTGCGGATGACGTGCTTCATCCGCTCGCCGGACGAACGGTCCGCTCCGCCACCGTGCTTCCGGAATCGACCGCGGGCGTCACGCTCGAGGGCGACGGGCTCGCGCTCTCGACCATCAAGACCAGTGAGGATGGCGACTGGCTCGTGCTGCGCTGCGTCAATCTCCTCGAGCGCGACGTTGCCGGCGCGTGGACGCTCGGCACACCGATGGTCGAAGCGCGCGCGTCGCGCCTCGATGAATCGCCCGGCGAATCGGTTGGAATTCAAGGCGCCCGCATCTCCTTCGTCGCCTCGCCGCGCGCGATCATCACCATGCTCGTGCGCTAGGAGCGCGCCCGAATCGTCTCCATCTCATCGCCCGCGAGCCGGTCGCGCAACGCGTCGCCCAGCAGCGTGCACGACAGCACCGTGAGGATGAGCGCGATCCCCGGCGCGAGGGCGATCCACGGCGCCAGCACTATGAGCTCGCGGCCATCGGCGATCATGTTCCCCCAGCTGGGCTGCGGCGGTTGGATCCCGAGGCCGAGGAACGAGAGCCCGCTCTCGAGCAGCACGGCGCTCCCCACACCCAGCGCGATCGCAACGATCGCGGGCGCGAGCGCATTGGGGAGCACGTGCCGCCAGAGCACGCGCACCGGCGTCGCGCCCATCGCATGCGCGCCCTCGACGAAGGGGCGCGAGCGCAGGCCGCGCACCTCGCCGCGCACGAGGCGCGCGACGCCCATCCATCCCGTGAGCACGAGGATCGTGATCACCATCGTGGCGCCCGGCGTCCAGAGCGCGGCGCACACGAGCAGGATCACGAGGCGTGGTATCGCGAGCAGCACATCGCCCGCAGCCATCGCGACGCGATCGACGATGCCTCCCTCCCACCCACCGATCGCGCCGATCGCGATTCCGACTCCGCCCGCGAGCACCGAGCCCGCGAGCCCGACGGTGAGCGACAGCCGGCCCGCGAGCATCGCGCGCACGAACAGGTCGCGCCCGAACGTGTCCGTGCCGAGCAGGTGAAAGTGATGCGTGACATCGAACGAAAGCGGCGGCAGCAGTCGCAACGCGAGCGCATCGCCGATCGCGAGCGGATCGGTATTGGCGAGCGCCGGCACGAGCGCCGCGCCCAGTGCGAGCGCTACGAGGGTGAGCATCGCGATGCGCGTGTGCGCGCTCGAGCCGCGCCAGAATGCGATCACGATCGCCGCCGCGGATCGACGAGCGGCAGCGCGAGGTCGGCGGCGAGATTGGCGAGGATCACCGCAGCGGCGTACACCACCGTCGCGCCGACCACCACGGGATAATCGCGCGCGAAAATCGAGCTCACCATGAGCCGGCCCACTCCGGGCCAACCGAAGACTGTCTCCACGAACACGGATCCGGCGAGCACACCTGGCAGGGCGAGGGCGAACAGCACGAGCAGTGTGGGGAGCGCGTTCGCGAGTACGTGGCGCGCGTGCACCGCGCGTGTCGACACTCCCTTTGCCACGGCCGTGCGCACCCATTGCAGCTGCAGCAGCTCGACCACTGCGGTCCGTGCGTATCGCGCGATGCCGGCCGCGCCCACGAGCGTGAGGGTCAGCACGGGGAGCATCGCGTGGCGCACGAGATCGGCGATCCCGGACTCGCCGGCGGGGTCGCGCACGCCGAATGCCGGAAGACGCAACCATGCGGGAAGACCAAGGCGCGCGGCACCGTACGTAAATAGCGCGATGAGCGAAAGCGCGAGCCAGAAGCTCGGTGCCGCGTAGATCGTCGTGGTCGCGAGGGTGAGTGCGCCGTCGAGTCGTTTCCCGCGGTGCGCGCCCTGCACGCTGCCAACGGCGACGCCGATGATGAAAGTCAGCAGCAGCGAGATCCCGCCGAGAGCGAGCGAAATCGGGATCGCATCGCCGAGCACGCTCGTGACCGCGCGATGCGCGACGAAGCTCGTGCCGAGGTCGCCCTTGAATACATCGCGTGCCCAACGACCATATTGGACGGCCAGCGGCGCATCGAGATCGAGCGATGCGCGCAGCCGGGCGAGCTCCGGCGCAGTCGCGGCCGGCGGCGCGAGAAAGGACACCGGGTCGCCGGGGGCGGCGCGAATGAGAACAAAGGTGAGACTGAGAACGACCCAGAAGAGCGCGAGGGCGACGCCGAGCTGGCGCAGAGCTGATCGCATTTGCGGATGATGATGCGCACGCGGCATCCGTCAACCCGCGCGAGCGCGCGCGGCGTGCGATCGCTCGCCATTCTGGCGTTCGCGGCTGCGTGCGCAGGGGCGCCGCGCGCCGCGGACACCGTGGTGATCGCATCCGGTGCCGATCTGGAAAGTGCGAACCCGCTCGTCACGATCCATCCGCTGGCGAAACAGGTGCAGCGCTACGCCCTGTTCGTGACGCTCGCGCGCTACGACACCCTCCTGGCGCCCGTGCCATACTACGCGCGCGCCTGGCGCTTTTCGCCCGATCGCCGCGCTCTCACCTTCTCGCTGGCGACCTCGCTGCGATGGGATGACGGCGAGCCAACCACCGCGCGCGACGTCGCCTTCACGCTCGACGCGGCGCGAGACCCGGCAACGGGATTCCCCCGCGCCTCCGATCTCGCCGGCGTCACCACCGTCGCGGCCGGCAACGATTCGACCGTGACGGTTCGTTTCGCAAATCCGCAACCGCATTTCCCGTCGATCCTCTGCGAGCTCCCGATTGTCCCCGAGCATCGTCTCGCGCGCACGCCGCTCGGCGCGATGCGCGCGGACAGCTTTGGGGTGCATCCCGTCGGCAACGGGCCCTTCCGCTTCGTTCGCCGCGTCGCAGGGCAGCGATGGGAGCTCGAGCGGCGCCGCGGCTTTCCCGCCGAATTGGGTGGACCGCCCAGGCTCCGCCGGCTCATCATCGCCATCATCGACGAGTCCGCGACGAAGTTTGCGGGGCTGACGAGCGGCGAGCTGGATCTCGCCGGCATCTCGCCCGCCATGGCTCCGCTCGTGGCGCGCGACCCATTGCTGCGCGTAATCGACTACCCGTTTCTCCAGTCGTACGGAATCGTGTTCAACGTTTCGCGCGCACCGTTCAGCGACGTGCGGGTGCGCCGGGCGACCTCGCTCGCGATCGATCGCCGGCGCATCGTGTCGGTGGCCGTGCACGGATACGGCGAGCCGTCGAGCGACGCGATTCCCTCGACGCATCCCTTCGCCACCGCGAGCCAAGCGCCTCTCGACACCGCGCGCGCCGATTCGCTGCTCGACGCCGCTGGATGGAGTCGAGGCGCCGATGGCGTGCGTCGTCGCGGCGACCGCGCGCTTTCGCTCGAGCTCTTGACGGTCGGGAGCTCCGACAACTCGGCCGAGCAGCTGATCCAGTCCGATCTCGCGAGGATCGGCGTGCGCGTCACCATCCGCCAACGCGAGCTCGCCTCATTCCTCGCCGTCGCCCGCGCCACGCCGCGCAACTTCGACGCTCTCTACACCGGCATTCCCGGCGATCTCTCGCTGTCGTATCTCTCGGCCATGTTCGATTCCCGCTTTGCCGGCAGCGCGCTCGACTACGCGGGCTTTCACGAGCCGCGTCTCGACTCGCTCCTCGCGTCCGCGCGCGAGGCGCCCGACGCGCTCGGGCGCGCGCGATGGGCTGCGGTGGAGCGTGAGCTCGATGCGACGATGCCCGTCGCGTGGGTCTATCACGCGCGCGGCGTGCAGGGCGCATCGCGGCGGCTGCAGGGGGTGACGATGGATCTTCGTGGCGAGCTCGCGACCCTCGTGTCGTGGTTCGCGCAATCGCCCACGACCACCAGGCGGGCGCCGTGACAATTCTCTTGAATTCAAGCGATCTCCAAGCGCGCCGGCGCATTGCGGCTGGCGCCCTCTCGCCGCTCGCACACTCGCTGCGCGCGGACATGGAGCGCGTACTGCGCGAGGCTCCCGCCATCTCGGAACAGAAGGCGATGCTCACGCGCGATGGCGGACGCTGTCCAATCGATGGCGCGCCGCTGGAGTTCGATCCGTACTCGCCACATGCGCACCGCTGCCCGGCGTGTGGCGAGGTGCAGACGGGCGAGCGTCACCATCGATCGTGGCTCATGTTCGCGCAGCTCTGGCGCGCCGAGCGCGCGGTTCACGCCGCGACGCTGCACGCGCTGGGCGACGAGCCAACGCTCGCCGCGTTCGCTCGCGCGACGCTCGACGAATACGCCGATCGCTACGCTCGTTATCCGCTCGACGACAACGTGCTTGGCCCGTCGCGGCCGTTTTTCAGCACCTACCTCGAGTCGATCTGGCTGCTGCAGCTCTGCGTCGCTGCTGACGTTCTCGATGCGGCCAGCGCCGGACAGGACGTGACCGGTCGATTTCGCGACCGCGTCGCCGCGCCGAGCGCCGCGCTCATTCGCTCGTACGATGAGGGGGAATCGAATCGGCAGCTCTGGTACAATGCGGCGCTCATTGCCGGCGGTCGCACGCTCGGCGATGACGCACTCGTCACCCACGCGATCCATTCGTCGCCCTCGGGGCTGACGGCGCAGCTCGGCACGGGACTGCTCGCCGACGGGAGCTGGTACGAGGGGGAGAACTACCATCTCTTTTCGCACCGCGCACTCTGGTACGGCGTCACGATGGCCGAGGCGGCGGGCCACGAGATTCCGGGCGACCTGCTCGCGCGCTTCCAGGCGGGATTCTCGACGCCCTTTCTCACCGCCTTTCCCGATCTCGGATTCCCGGCGCGACGCGATTCGCAGTACGGCGCCTCGCTTCGGCAGTGGCGCACGGCGGAGTCGTGCGAGCTGGGACTCGCTCGCACCGCCGACGCGCGCCTCATCGCGCCGCTCGCGGCCCTCTACGCAGCCGACGTCCCGCACCGCGACACCGGACGGTGGAGGTCGGCGGCCGAATCGGAGCGCAACGAGCCAGCGAGCGCGCTCGATCGCGCCGATCTCGGTTGGCGCTCGCTGCTCTTCGCGCGCGAGGCGCTGCCGCCGCTCGGCCGTGCTCACGTGCCGTCGGCGTTGCTCGAGGGGCAGGGGATCGCCGTCTTTCGTCGAGACGACGGCGAGGCGTATGCCGCGCTCGACTACGGACACCACGGCGGCGGCCACGGCCATCCCGACCGGCTCAATCTCCTACTGGCGCGCGGTGCGCGGCGAATTCTGGATGACATGGGCACGGGGAGCTACGTCGATCGCTCGCTGCACTGGTATCGAAGCACGCTCGCCCACAACGCGCCACTGGTGAACGGCCGCTCGCAGCCGAGAGCATCGGGAAGGCTCGCGGCGTACGACGAGCGCGGCGATCTCGGCTGGATATGCGCGCGCGCGCGCGTGTCCGAGCTCCCCGAGGTCATCGTCGAGCGCGCGCTCACGGTCACAGGGCACGCGTGCATCGACGAGCTGCGCTGGAAGGCGGGCGAGTCGGTGCGCATCGAGCTCCCGGTGCATGCGGGCGTGCGGGTGGAGGGGCCGGCTGCGTGGAGCGAGGCGCGGCTGGATGGTGGCGAGGGGCTCGAGGACGGCTTCTCGTTCGTACACGATGCGCGGCGCGCGGCGGTGCGCCGGGGCGCGCTCGTGCGCCTCGCGGATGACGAGTCGGGCTCGACGCTCGCGTGGGCCAGTGCCGACGTAGATTCCGAGTGGTGGACCGCCGTCGCGCCAGGGGCGCCCGGTGCGGGCGATCGGCGATTCGTGATCGTTCGCATGACCGGAGCGACGGGGCGCATACGCATGGTGTGGGACTGGTCGTTCGCGCTCGGCGAGGTCACGATGGATGAGGAGCGAGTGCGCATCACCGAGACCGGCGGCGCAATGATCGAGTATGCGTGGCGGGACGATGGCGCGCACCTCGAGCATGCGTATCCCGCGGGTGGCCGCGACACAGTGCTTTCGGGCTTTCGCGATGCG
>DATHJR010000340.1:0-3715 GCA_035286525.1 Gemmatimonadaceae bacterium
CGCGCGCAGGCCTCGCCTGGCATGGACATGTCGGCCGCGGATGGGGCGATGTCCGGCCACCTGACGCCGATGGCGCACATGACGATGACGAAGCTCGCACCGATGCGCGCCGGCGATGCCGCACGTGCGGCCGCGATCGTCGACACCGTGCGCGGCGCGATCGAGAAGTATCGCGACTACCACGTGGCGCTCGATGAGGGGTTCACGATCTTTCATGCGGACGTGCCGCAGAAGGTCTACCACTTCACGAGCAAGCGGAATGCGGTCGCGGCGTTCTTCACCTTCGACCCCTCGCGCCCGACGTCGCTGCTCTATCGCAAGACGGCGAGTGGCTACGCGCTCGTGGGCGCGATGTTCACGGCGCCGAAGCGGTACACGCCCGATGACCTGAACGCGCGCGTGCCGCTGAGCGTGGCCGAGTGGCACATGCACACGAACCTGTGTCTGCCGCCGAAGGGGGAGGCTCGGGCGATGCTGCCCGCGGGGAACACGCCGCCGCGCTTCGGGCTGCGCGGCACGATCGCGACGGAGGATGCGTGCAGGGCGGCCGGCGGACGCTTCATGCCGACCGTGTTCGGCTGGATGGTGCACGTGTCCCCGTGGGAGAAAAATCCGGCGCTCGTGTGGGGCACGCACGAGGACGATGACCATCGAGGAATGACGGAGCACTGATCTCACACGCTCGCAATTCGCCCGATTGTTAAAGGATGCAAATCCGATTGGGGGTTGCCAATTGCCACTCCGCGTCGCTAGAGACAGTCATAGGCGCGTGCAGGGGGCTTACGTGATTTCAAATCCGCAGGGGTGCAACACCGAGCAGACATCGAGCCTCAAAGAGGACCTCGCCGCGCAGCGCGCCGCAATTCGCGACCTGCTCGAAGTTCCGCTGCGCACCGCCGTGTGGCGCCTGGCGAACGAAGGCACTTTCGATCAATCCACTCTTCGCGAAGAGCTGCGCACCGTTTGCGAAGATGCGCGACAGCGGGGGCTTCGTGCCGAACAGCTGTTGATTGCGGTGAAGGAGATCTGGGCCAACGAGCCAATCGCCCGCGACATCGCCCGCAATGCCGGCGGAACGCCATTTCTCACCCAGATAGTCACGATGGCGCTCGACGCGTACTACGCCATTTCTCACCCAGCTAATGACGATGGCGCTCGACGCGTTCTATAGGTGACCAGGCCCAGGCTCGAGACAGTCGTAGAACGCGACATCTTTGCGGAGGATGGGACGCGGTGGCGGGTGCGCGAGGCGCTGGCGTTCGAGGTTCCTGGCGCGCAAGGGGATTCCTGTCTGATTGGCGACTCGGGGAAAGTGTGCCGCCGACTCTGGAATTATCCGCCGAGGTGGAACGACCTCACCTCGAAAGAGATCATGAGCATACTGGATCAGCCGCGGAACTGATTTCAGAAAAAAGGTATCAGCGCTGCTCGAGCAATAGCACTTCGCTGAACACCAGATTGCGCCGGCGCACCACGCGGAACTCGCGTTTCAGGGCCGAGAGGAGACTCGCGTCATTGAATCCGAGGTGACCGCCGCTCCAGCGCGGCTCCAGCGAGTCCGTATTTCGTCGAAAAACCGCGTTCGCAAGCTCGCCGGTCGTGAGCTTTTCGTGATGCATCCGCAAGCCTGCCTGAATCACGTACTTGAGAGCGAAACCCGCTCCGACCATCTTCGGCATCGAGAGTACGATCGTCCCCCCGGGATCGAGAAGCGTGAACAGTGAGCGTATGAACTCGACCCGACTCTCATAGGGTCGTGCGGGATCGGCAACGTGCTCGATCGTCTCGAGCAGAAACAGTACGCCGTAGCCCTCGCCGCCGAGCGCCGCCTTCAACTCGTTCATCGTGAGCTGCGAGTTATCGAGAAGGCGCACGGACGTGAGCCCTTCCTTGTCCACCAATTGTTGTGCGACGTCGAGCCATCGCGCGAGCCGGTCGACGCCAGCGACGCGCCGGAAGTATTTCGCCAACGAGGGAAGTAGCACTCCGTCGGCGCATCCCATGTCGATCGCGCCGGTCTCGTGAAATCGCGGGGCCGCAAGCCGCAGCGCCACCTCGAAGCGATAGCGCTTGAGACGCGGAATCAGTCCGGGGCGTAGATAGTTGTAATCGCCATAGGTCGCGCAGCCGTCCCGATAGCGGAAGGCGGTATCGGAAAAGACGACTCTCGAGGGAAGAACGAACATCACTGCCGGCTACACTTGCTCGCGTCGAAGTCGTCGTTCACGGTGTCCATCGACGCGCTGAGCTGCGTGTAGCGCGCGCGGCGATCCGCGTCGAGGGCGCGCGAGTCGCGCGCAACCTTCGCGAGCCCCACCAGCGCCTCGTCCGCAGCGCGATAGCCGTACGAGAGGTCCTTGCACGAGAGCCGCTTCTGTCCGAAGTCGGCGCGGCGATCGTGATAGTTGTGCAGTCCGTGCTCGAGCGAGTCCGCGAGCGAATCGAAGCGGGACAGCGCCGCCGTTTGCGCATTCGACGGGATTGGTGTGCTCGACGGCGGCGCGCTCGGCGCCGGAGGGGGAGCAACGGGCGCCGGGGGGGGAGCCACGTTCGCCGCGGCGGGCGCGGTTGCGGGTGGCGTGCTCGAGGGCGCGGCGCTCGCCACGCTCGTCGTCTCGCGCGGCGCGCCGGAGCTCTGCGCGATGATCGCGCTCGCCGCCGCGATCGAATCCGCGCGCGCCTGCGCCGCGGCCATCGCGGCGTTCGGTGACGGCGCCACGGCCGTCGCCTCGCGCGGGCGTGAGGTCGCGGACACCGGCGGCTCCGGCAGCAGGCGCGCCATCCAGATCTGGAATCCGACGAATCCAACCGCGAGCGCGACCGCCACGGTGATCGCGAAGCCCACCCACCTGCTGCGCGATGGCAACGCGCCGACTCCATCGATCGCGGGCTCCGGAATCATCAGCGGCAGCACGTTCGCCGGCGCATCGGACACGGCGCTCCGCGGCGGCGCCAACGTGCCCGACATTCCCGATCGGTGCACGCTGCGCTCGTCGTCGTCGTGCTCGACCAGCTCCGAGGTGCTGTAGCTCTTCCAGTCGATGAGCGTGCGGAACCTGCCGCCCTCGAGAATCCCCTCCTCGTCAACCTGCTCGTAAAACGGAACGTACGCGCCGCCCTCCGCCGGGTCCGGATCCGCGCGGAAGAATCCGCCGGAGGGCTCGTTCCCCTCGGTCGAGATCACGAGCCCGCACTGCCAGCTCTCGGTGAAGCGCGCGCGATGCGACTCGAGATCGAGCGCGGACGGCGTCGGCGGTAGATACGGCGTGCTGTGATACCAGCCGATGAGCGTCGAGCGGCGGCGACGCACCTCGAGCTGCTGCCCGAGCCACTCCGCATCCGGAATCTGCACCGGCTCGTCCTCCGCGATCGCGTGCCCGGTGCGCAGCGTGCCCGTGATGGTGAGAAAGCGCCGATGTGTTTTCGGGCACTCGCACGGCTCGCCGATGAGGAAGCCGAGGAGCTCCTGCTCGGGCGAGGACGAGAGATGGCGGATGACTTCGCGCAGCGCGCCCTGCGTGATGAGAATCGCGGGCGGCGAGAGCTCCATGGAGCGAGCAAGCCCTTCCATCGGCGCCCACAGAATCGCGCGGTCGTCGGGGAACGGCTTCCCAATCTGGAACGGCGGCGGGGGGCCTGTCTTGGCGTTCCGCTGTCTCAAATGGTCACCTCGGAAGGCCACTTATATACGCATTCCCGTCTCGTCGCGCGAGTA
>DATHJR010000341.1:0-11958 GCA_035286525.1 Gemmatimonadaceae bacterium
CGGCCTGGGTCCATCGGGCCTGGCACCGATCCGTCGCGAGTCATCAAGGGCAAGAAGATGCCAGGGCACTACGGCGCCGAGCGGCACACACAGACGAATCTCCGGATCGAGAAGATCGACGTCGAGCGCAACCTGATCTACGTGCGCGGCGCGGTCGCCGGTCCGACGAACGGTATTCTCCTCGTACGGAAGCAGGGTTAGGTCATGGCCGAGACGACCAATAGCTTCGACGCTGCCGCGTACACGGGCAACGGCACGGCGCGCGAGCGCGTGGCGCTGCCCGCGGACATGTTCGATGGCGTCGTGAACAAGCCGGTGCTGCACCAGGCGGTGAAGGCGTTTCTCGCCAACCAGCGCCAGGGCAACGCGGCCACGAAGACGCGCGGCAAGGTGATCGGCGGTAACCAGAAGCCGTGGAAGCAGAAGGGAACCGGACGCGCGCGTCAGGGATCCATTCGTGCCCCGAACTGGGTTGGTGGTGGTACGGTGTTTGGTCCGATCCCGCGCAGCTATGCGCAGTTCGTGCCGAAGCAGGTGCGCGCGCTCGCGCGCAAGAGCGCGTTCAACGCTCGTGCCCGCGAAGGCTCCGTCATCCTCATCGACGCCTTCAACTACGATGCGCCCAAGACCGCGCGTCTCGCCGCATTCGTCGACCGCCTGGGCGTCGCCGATCAGAAGGTTCTGATTCTCACCGACGGCATCAAGTCGAATCTGCATCTTTCCGGCCGCAACCTGCCGACGGTGCACGTGCTCCCGTACTCCGACGTCTCGGCCTATCACATCCTCTGGTCGGATGTGGTGCTGATCGAAGGCACTGCGATCGGGCAGACGCTCGAGCCGATCGCCGACACGGAGCCGACGCCGCGCGCGAAGGCGCCGAGGCGCGAGGCCCCAGCGAAGCGGGAGCCCGCGAAGAAGAAGACGGCCGCGAAAAAGGCGGCCCCGAAGAAGGCAGAGAAGGCTCCCGCGAAGAAGGCCGCGAAGCCCGCGAAGAAGGACGCTGCGAAGAAGAAGCCAGCCACCAAGGCTGCCGCGAAGAAGAAGCCCGCGGCCAAGCCAAAGAAGAAGGGGAAGTAAGCGATGCCGACTCTATACGAAACCATCGTGCGCCCGATCGTCACCGAGCAGAGCTCGGCGGCGTACCAGGAGCGCGGCGAGTACACGTTCCAGGTGCATCGTGATGCGACGAAGCCCGACATTCGGCGCGCGGTGGAGCAGCTGTTCGCCGTGCACGTGACGGGTGTGTGGACGTCGAACCAGCGCGGCAAGGCGAAGCGCATGGGGCAGTCGGCCGGTCGCAAGGCGCACTGGAAAAAGGCAGTCGTGACGCTCCGTGAGGGCGAAACGATCGACACGATCGACATCTTCGAGGGCTGAGCGAGTCATGGGCATTCGTCAATTCAAGCCGGTCACGCAGGGCACGCGATTCCGCACGGTCTCGGATTTCAGCGAGATCACGCGGTCGACGCCCGAGAAGTCGCTGCTCGAGCCGATCAAGAAGTCGGGCGGGCGTGACAACCACGGCCACATCTCGATGCGCCGCCGCGGCGGCGGTCACAAGCGCATGTATCGCGTGATCGACTTCAAGCGCGACAAGTTCGCGATCGTCGGCACCGTGCGTGAGATCGAGTACGATCCGAACCGCTCGGCGCGCATCGCGTTGGTTGAATACGTGGATGGCGAACGGCGCTACATCCTGCACCCGAAGGGGCTCGCCGTGGGCGACTCGATCGTGTCGGGGAAGGGCTCGGACATCCGGCTCGGCAACGCGCTCCCGCTGCGCGAGATCCCGCTCGGAACGGACGTGCACAACATCGAGCTCAAGATCGGGAAGGGCGGACAGATGGCGCGCTCGGCCGGCATGTCGGCGAACGTCGTCGCGAAGGAAGGCGAGTACGTCACGCTGCGTCTGGGCTCGAGCGAGATGCGGATGGTGCACGGCAACTGCCTGGCGACGATCGGCGAGGTCGGGAACTCCGAGCACGAGCTGCTGTCGGCTGGAAAGGCGGGCAAGACGCGGTGGAAGGGACGCCGTCCGAAGGTGCGCGGCGAGGTCATGAACCCGGTGGATCACCCGCACGGCGGACGCACGCGCGGCGGACGCAACGTGGTGAGCCCGTGGGGCAAGAAGGAAGGCGTCAAGACGCGCAACAAGAAGAAGTCGTCGCAGCGGCTGATCGTTCGTGGCCGCAAGCGCGGCAAAGCGACCCAGTAGTAAGACTGTCTCCAGTCCGACACGAGAGCTCACATGGCGAGAAGCGTAAAAAAAGGTCCGTACGTCCTCGAGGCGCTGCAGAAGAAGGTGCGCGCGATGAACGATCGGAATGAGAAGCGGGTGATGAAGACGTGGTCGCGCGCGAGCACGGTGACGCCGGAATTCGTCGGGCACACCTTCGCGGTGCACAACGGCAACAAGTTCATCCCCGTCTACGTCACCGAGAACATGGTCGGGCACAAGCTCGGCGAATTCTCACCGACGCGGCTCTTCCGTGGTCACACGGGGAACAAGGCGGCGGACAAGAAGGCATCACCGGCGCCCTCGGCGGGCGGCGGCGGCGGCGGACCAAAGGGAGGCAGGTAGCCATGGCTGATGTGCGCGCATTCCAGCGTACCACGCGCCAGTCGCCGTACAAGATGCGGCTGGTGATCGATCAGGTTCGCGGCAAGTACGTCAACGAGGCGCTGGCGCTGCTGGCGTTCTCGAAGAAGCATGCGGCGAAACAGATCGCGAAGACCCTGAAGTCCGCGGTGGCGAATGCGGAGTTCAAGGCGCGCGAGGCGAATGAGTCGCTGGATCCGGACCGCCTCTACATCAAGCTCGCGATCATCAACGAAGGTCCGAAGCTCAAGCGCTTCATGCCGGCTGCGATGGGACGCGGAACACCAATTTTCAAGCGGACGAGCCACGTCGAAATCGTGGTTGCCGAGAAGGAAGGACGATAATGGGACAGAAAACGAATCCGATCGGTTTTCGGCTTGGGATCACACGCGAGCATCGCTCGAAGTGGTACGCCAACCGCGACTTTCCGGCGCTGCTCAAGGAAGACGAGCTGCTCCGCAAGTATCTGCACGCGCGCCTCGGGCACGCGGCGATCTCCGATCTCACGATCGAGCGCAAGCCGGGGAAGGTCGTCGTGACCGTCCACACGGGGCGCCCGGGCGTCGTGATCGGGAAGAAGGGCGCGGAGGTCGACAAGCTGCGCGATGAGCTGGCGCAGCTCACGGGCAAGGAAGTCGGGATCAACGTCGAGGAGATCAAGCACCCCGAGCTCGACTCGCAGCTCGTGGCGGACAACATCGCGCACCAGCTCGCGCAGCGGATCTCCTTCCGTCGCGCGATGAAGCGCGCGGTGCAGAGCGCGATGCGCACGGGCGCGCAGGGGATCAAGATCAAGTGTGGCGGCCGGCTCGGCGGCGCGGAGATCGCGCGCGTCGAGGGCTATCACGAGGGCCGGGTGCCGCTGCATACGCTGCGCGCGAAGATCGACTACGCCACGAGCACGGCGAAGACGACCTTCGGCACCATCGGCGTGAAGGTGTGGATCTTCCGCGGCGAGGATACCACGAGCCGTCGCGGCAGCACGTACTCGACCGGCGCCTAAGGAGATCGGGAAATGCTGAGTCCAAAGCGCGTCAAGTTTCGGAAGATGTTCAAGGGGCGCACCAGAGGCATCGCGACGCGCGGAGCCACGGTGGCGTTCGGACAGTTCGGGTTGCAGGCGCTGGAGCCGGGATGGGTGACCAACCGGCAGATCGAGGCGGCTCGCGTGGCGCTCACGCGTCACATCAAGCGCGGCGGCAAGGTGTGGATTCGCATCTTCCCCGACAAGCCGGTCACGAAGAAGCCTGCGGAAACGCGAATGGGAAAGGGAAAGGGATCGCCCGAGAGCTGGGTGGCGGTGGTCAAGCCGGGGCGCATGATGTTCGAGCTGGAAGGAATCGACAGAAAGACGGCGGAGCGCGCGATGGGACTCGCGGCGGCGAAGCTCGGAGTGAAATCGAAATTCGTTGCGCGCGAGGAGGCGCACACCGATGCGAGCTGAAGAGATTCGGGAGCTGACCGACGAAGAGATCGACACCAGGATCGCGGAGTTGGCGGAGGAGCGATTTCGCCTCCGGATCCGCGGGGCGACGCAGACGCTGGAGGATCCGCTCCGTCTGCGCGCACTCCGCAAGGATGTCGCACGGTTGAAGACGATTCTTCGTCAGCGGCAACTGGCCGCGACACCACCACGCGCGGCGCGCTAACAGAGAGTGAGAGGCGACATGGCACAGTCAGTGAGCACGGGAGCCGCGGCAAAGCGTGGGGCGCGTAAGACGCGGCTCGGCATCGTCGTGAGCGACAAAATGCAAAAGACGGTGGTGGTGGCGATCGAGCGTCGCTTTCCGCACCCGCTCTATGGCAAGATGGTCACGCGCACCAGGCGTTTGAAGGCGCACAGCGAAGACAACTCGGCGAAAACCGGGGATCGCGTGCGCATCATGGAGACCCGGCCGCTGTCGAAGGACAAGCGGTGGCGTGTGGTCGAGATCGTCGAACGCGCGCGTTAACGGAGATCATCAATGATCCAACAGGAATCTGTCGTCAAGGTCGCGGATAACTCGGGCGCCAAGCGTGCGCTCGTGATCCGCGTGCTCGGCGGCACCAGGCGCCGCTACGCGGGGCTGGGCGATACGGTGATCGTGGCCGTGAAGGACGCCCTCCCGAACGGCACGGTGAAGAAGTCGGACGTTGCGCGCGCGGTGGTCGTGCGCACCGTCAAGGAAACGCGGCGCAAGGATGGCAGCTACATCCGGTTCGACGAGAACGCCGTCGTGATCATCAACGAAGCGGGAGAGCCGCGTGCCACGCGCATCTTCGGACCCGTCGCGCGCGAGCTGCGCGAGAAGAAGTTCATGAAGATCGTGTCGCTCGCGCCGGAGGTTTTGTAAAATGCGCGACCTGAAGTACCGGGAAACGAAGCGCGCGCGCTCCAAGAACGCGCGCCGTCATGCGATGAACGCCGAGCGCGTGAAGATGCCGGTGGTCAAGGGCGACACCGTGCGCGTGATGCGCGGCAACGACAAGGGCAAGGAAGGGAAGATCATCCGCGTGCACACGAAGACGGGCCGCATCGTCGTCGAGGGCGTGGCGATGGTGAAGAAGCACCGGAAGGCGCGCACGGCGGATGAGCAGAGCGGGATCATCGATTTCCCCGCGGCGATTCATCACTCCAACGTGATGCTGCTGGATCCGGGAACGGGCGAGCCCACGCGCACGCATGCGCGGATCGATGAGGATGGAACGAAGGAGCGCGTCAGCGCGAAGAGCGGGGAGCCGATCCCCAAGATCGTTCCAGAGCGCTGAGGAGATTGAGCAATGGCGACCAAGGAAAAGGAACAGAAGGAAGGCGTCAAGAAGGAGAAAGGCGCCTCGAGGAAGAAGGGCGGGGACAGGCAGGTGGAGGCGCCGAAGGAGCATACCGGCGTCGGACTGCCGGTCGTCGCGCCGCGCCTCAAGACGTACTACGACGAGACCATTCGGCCCAGGCTGCAGAAGCAGTTCGGACTGACGAACATTCACGAGATCCCGAAGCTCACGAAGATCGTGCTAAACGTCGGCGCGGGCGAAGCGGTGAAGCAGCCGAAGATCCTCGACGGAATAGTCGCGGAACTCGAGCTCATCGCGGGCCAGCGTCCGGTGCGCACGCGCGCGAAGAAGTCCATCTCGAACTTCGGGTTGCGGCAGGGCCAGGAGATCGGCGCGAGCGTCACGCTGCGCGGCGCCCGGATGTGGGAGTTCCTCGATCGCTTCATCGCGGTCACGATCCCGCGCATCCGCGACTTCCGCGGGCTGGGCACGCGCTCGTTCGACGGACGTGGCAACTACTCGCTGGGCCTCAAGGAGCAGGTGATCTTCCCGGAGATCAACTACGACCAAGTCGACCAGGTGCACGGCCTGGATCTGACCTTCGTCACCAGCACCAACCGTGACGATGTGGCGTTCGCGCTCCTGCGCGAGCTCGGCATGCCGTTCCGCGGGGACGACAAGCCGATCGTACCACTGCCCCATGAGATGGTCTCGTGAGCACTGCTCACGGATCGTGTCTTCCTTTTTCGAGAGACTGAGCAATGGCCCGTAAAGCCATGATCGAGAAGAGCAAGCGGAAGCCGAAGTTCGCGGTGCGGCAGCACAATCGGTGTCAGCGCTGCGGCCGCTCGCGCGCCTTCCTGCGCAAGTTCGGCTTGTGCCGCATTTGCTTCCGAGACCTATCGCTGAACGGGTTCATCCCGGGCGTGCGTAAGGCGAGCTGGTAACCTTTACCGTCCCACACGTCCGTTCGTAGCGGATACGATGGGAGACAGGAATCACAGATGAGCATGACCGATCCGATCGCCGACATGTTGACGCGAATCCGCAATGCCTGCGGATCGAAGCACCGTCGCGTGGACATTCCGGCGTCGAAAGTGAAAGTCGAGATCGCCCGAATCCTCCTGGAGAACAACTACATCCGGGACGTGAAGACGGTGGAGACCGCGGAGGGCTGGAAGGTGCTGCGCCTGTATCTGCGCTACGCCGGCGAGCAGCCCGTGATCCGCGAGATCCGTCGCGTCTCCACTCCGGGACTCCGGAAGTACGTCGGCGTCTCCGAGATCCCGCGCGTGCGCAACGGACTCGGCATGGCGATTCTCAGCACGTCGCAAGGGCTCATGACCGATCGGCAGGCGCGGCAGGCGCGCACCGGCGGTGAGCTTCTCGCTCTCGTCTGGTAAAGGAGCGCCCGACAGATGTCGCGAATTGGAAAGAAGCCGGTGACGATTCCAAAGGGTGTCACAGTGACGCTCGACGGATCGAAGATCACGGTGAAGGGGCCGAAGGGTGAGCTGCATCGTTCGCTCCCCGGGGCCATGCTCGTGTCGATGACGGAGAACGAGGTGATCATTCAACGGCCGAGTGACGAGAACGAGCACAAGGCGCTGCACGGCCTGACGCGCACGCTCGTCGCCAACATGGTCGAGGGCGTGACGGCGGGGTTCTCGAAGCAGCTCGAGATCATCGGCGTCGGGTACAAGGCGGAGCAGCGGCCGTACGGACTGCAGCTCTCGCTCGGCTTCTCGCACGTGATCGAATACCGCGCACCCGCGGGGATCAAGCTGACGGCGCCGCAGCCGACGCAGGTCACCATCCAGGGCGCGAACAAGGAGATGGTCGGACAAGTGGCCGCGGAGATACGCAGCTACCGTCCGCCGGAGCCATACAAGGGGAAGGGCATCAAGTACGCCGGCGAGCAAGTACGTCGCAAGGCCGGCAAGGCGGGGGGCAAGTAGATGAAAGCCATTCATAAGCCGAAGACGCGCGCCGAGAAGCGCTTTCGCCGGCATCTGCGCGTGCGCAAGAAGGTCGAGGGAACGGAGGAGCGTCCGCGCCTCGTCGTGAAGCGCTCGCTGAAGCACATCTACGCCCAGATCGTGGACGATCGCGCGAACCGCACCATCCTCACCGTGAGTGACTTGACGATCGGCGAGGGGAAGAAGGCGGAGCGCGCGACCGCGGTGGGCAAGGCGTTGGCCGAGCGGGCGAAGGCAGCGGGAATCACCCGCGTCGTCTTCGATCGCGCCGGCTACCAGTATCACGGCCGCGTGAAAGCGGTGGCCGACGGTGCCCGCGAGGGCGGATTGGAGTTTTAACTATGGCTGAGAGTCCAGTGATTGGTTCGGCGGGCGACACGCCTGCTCCTTCCGGCGATCGTGCTCCGGGTGGCGGCGGCGGCGCGGGACGCGGCGGCCCCGGTGGCGGGCGCGGTGGACCGGGCGGCGCGCGCGGACGCGGCGGCCCAGGCGGCGGTGCGGGACGTGGCGGCCCAGGCGGCGGCGCGGGACGCGGCGGCCCTGGTGGCAATCGTGGCGGCCCGGGTGGCGGCGCAGGACGCGGCGGCCCCGGCGGCGGTCGTGGTGGTCCGGGTGGCGAGCGCGGACGCGGTCGCGATGGCGGCTCGCGAGGCGGCGATCGCGAGGGTGGCGATCTCCTCGAGAACGTGATCTCGATCAATCGTGTCGCCAAGGTCGTAAAGGGCGGACGCCGCTTCAGCTTCAACGCGCTCGTCGCCGTGGGCGATGGACGCGGCAAGGTTGGCGTGGCCACGGGCAAGGCGAACGAAGTGTCGGAGGCTGTGCGCAAGGCCGTCGACGCGGCGCGTCGCAACATGTCGAGCATTCCTCTCACGGGGAGCACGATTCCGCACGAGATCATCGGCGAGCATGGCGCCGGTCGCGTGCTGATGAAGCCCGCCGCGCCGGGAGCGGGTGTGATCGCGGGCGCCGCGGTTCGCGCGGTGCTCGAGTGCGCCGGCGTCGGCGACATCCTGACGAAGAGCCTCGGCTCGACCAATCCGCACAACATGGTGCGTGCGACGCTGGATGGACTGCATCACCTCACGACCGTCGAACAGATCGCGCGCGAGCGCGACATCGAGGTCTCGAGCCTGCAGTACAAGTCGCGCGCGAAATCGAAGGAGATGGTGTAATGCCACGGACATTCGTATGGCATCCGGGCCGAGGTCCGGCGAAGACTGAAGCGAACACGCTCACGAAGGGCGACGTTCGGATCGAGCAGGTGCGGAGCGGCATTGGCCACACCGCCCGGATGAGAGCGACGCTCCGAGCGATCGGGCTGCGCCATCATCAGGACGTCGTGGTGAAGCCGGATTCCCCCTCGCTTCGCGGAGCGATCAAGCGCGTGCGGCACCTGGTCAAGGTGACGCCGGTGACGGAGTAACTCATGGCGACGAAAGAAGAAAAGCCGGTCGAGAAGCTCGGCCTGCACAATCTCGAGGCGGCTCCCGACTCGCACCGCAACCGCAAGCGCCTCGGGCGCGGACCGGGATCGGGCACGGGCAAGACGTCCGGCAAGGGACACAAGGGATCAAAGGCGCGCGCGGGGCACCACGGCCCGGGTGGCGGCAAGCCTCACTTCGAGGGCGGACAGATGCCGCTCACGCGCCGGCTGCCGAAACGCGGATTCACCAACCCGTTCCGGGTGGAGAATCAGATCGTGCGCCTCGATGCGTTGAACGATCTCGATGGCGAAGTGACGAGCGAGTCGCTCGAGCAGGCGGGGCTGATCCGCAGGAACAAGGGACCGGCCAAGGTTCTGAACAGCGGGGTGCTGACGCGCGCGGTGACGGTGCGCGGCATCAAGGTGAGCGCGTCCGTGCGCGATTCGATCGTCGCGGCGGGAGGCCGTGTCGAAGAATAAAATGGCACAGTCGAATCCAGCTGAAGCGGTAAAGAATCTCTTCCAGACGCCGGAGCTGAAGTCCAAGATCGGCTTCACGCTTCTGGCGCTCGTGGTCTATCGGCTCGGCGCGCACATCACGGCGCCCGGAATCGATGTCCGTGCCCTGATCGACTTCTTCCAGAACCAGCAGGCGGGCGGGCTCGCGGGCCTCTACGATCTGTTCACTGGCGGCGGTCTCTCTCGCGCAACGGTGTTCGCGCTGGGCATCGTGCCGTACATCTCGGCCAGCATCGTCTTCCAGATCATGGCGGCTGTAGTGCCGTCGTTCGAGAAGATGCAGCGCGAGGAAGAGGGGCGTGCCAAGATCACGCAATACACACGCTACCTCACGGTGGCGATCGCCGTGCTGCAGGCGTGGGGGTACGCGCTCTTCACGGAGGGGCTGCAGAATGCCGTGTCGACTCCGGGCTACGCCTTCCGCATTCAGATGGCGCTCTTCCTCACCACGGGCGCGATGTTCGTCATGTGGCTGGGCGAGCAGATCACTGAGCGCGGCGTCGGCAACGGCGCCTCGCTGCTGATCTTCTTCTCGATCGTCGAGCGGATCTGGCCGGGAATCGGGCAGACCTTCGCCTACGTGCAGACGGGAACGACGGCGCTGCCGAAGCTCCTGCTGCTCGGCGTCGTCATGGTATTTGTGGTGGCGGGAACGGTCGCGATCACGGTAGCGGCGCGACGCGTGCCGATTCAGATCCCGCAGCGGACGATGGCGCGCGGGCGCCAGCGCGAGAGCGCCAAGAACTTCATCCCGCTGCGCATGAACGCGGCGAACGTCATGCCGATCATCTTCGCGCAGACGGTAATCGTCGTGCCGGGCACGCTCGCGCAGTTCAGCAAGTCCGCGCGCCTGCAGGAGATCGCGGAGTACATGCAGCCGGGCACGGCGTTGTACTATCTGCTGTCCGCGGTGCTGATCCTCTTCTTCACGTACTTCTATACGTCGATCATCTTCAATCCGATCGACATCGCCGAGAATCTGAAGAAGCAGGGCGGGTTCATTCCGGGCGTGAAGCCGGGCGCGCGAACGGCCGAGTACATCGACCGCGTGGTCACGCGCATCACGCTCCCTGGCGCGTTCTTTCTGACACTCATCTTCCTCCTGCCGATTGTGATCTCGGAAGCGATCAACGTACCGTTCCGATTTGGCGGAACCTCGCTCCTGATCGTCGTTGGTGTGGGGCTCGACACGGTTCAGGTCGTGCAACAGCAGCTGCTGATCCGCAAGTACGATGGATTCATGAAGAAGGGGGCCCGAGTGAGGTTTCGCGACCGCGCGTGAGCCGGCGAGCACCTCAACGCGTTGCCGCCAGACACTCACGCCAAGAGGGCTCGCACCATGAATGACGCGTCATGAACATCGTCTTGCTCGGACCGCCCGGCGCGGGCAAGGGCACGCAGGGCGAGCGGATTGCGAGCCGGCTCGGCATTCCCAAACTGGCGACCGGCGACGTGCTGCGCGCCGCGGTCGCCGCGAAAACGGAGCTCGGGCTGTGCGCGAAGGCGGCCATGGAGCGAGGGGACCTCGTTCCCGACTCCGTGATCCTCGGGATCATGAAGGAAGCGCTAGCCGAGCCCGGGAAGGACAAGGGCGTGGTTCTCGACGGCGTCGTGCGCACGGTGCCGCAGGCCGAGGGGCTCGCGCGCGTGCTCGGAGAGCTTGGGCGCCAGGTGGACGCCGTACTACTCTTCGAGGTGGGCGAGGACGAGCTGGTACGCCGGCTCAGCGCCCGCACGACGTGCGAGGGCTGCCAGACACCGTACACGGGACGCGAGCCCGGCACCGCCTGCTACAAGTGCGGCGGCAGGCTCGTTCGCCGAAAGGACGATGAGCCCGATGCCATCCGCGCGCGCATGAGGGCGTATCGCGAGCAGACGGAGCCGGTCATCGCCTGGTACGAGAATCGCGCGCGAGAGTCCGACGATGCGCGGGCGCGGGATCACAACGGACCGCGTGTGGTACGCGTGAATGCATTGGGTGACATCGATGAGATTACCAAACACGTGATGAAGGCACTCGGGCAATGATCGCGCTGAAGTCACCGCGAGAGATCGAGATCATGGCAGAGGGCGGTCGCATTCTGGGCGCGACCGTCTCGCATCTGCGCGCGCAGGCGAAAGCCGGCGTATCGACGCTCGATCTCGACGAGATGGCGGAGACGTTCATTCGGAGCCACGAGGGCGCGACCCCGGCGTTTAAAGGCCTCTACGGATTTCCGGGATCGGTGTGCACGTCGATCAACCAGGAGATCGTGCACGGAATTCCGTCGCGGAAGCGCGTGCTGCGCGACGGCGATGTACTCTCGCTCGACATCGGCGTGGGGTACAAGGGCTACTTCACCGACTCCGCGACGACGGTCGCGATTGGCGAGGTGGATGCGACATCGCGGCAGCTGCTTGCGGTGACGGAGCAGGCGCTCGCGGCCGGGATCGCGGCGGCGGTGATCGGCAATCACATTGGCGATATTGGTGCGGCGGTGCAGGCGGTGGCCGAGGGCGCGGGCTTCAGCGTGGTGCGCGATCTCGTGGGTCATGGCATCGGCACCGAGTTCCACGAGGAGCCGCAGGTGCCGAACTACGGGAGCCCCAAGCGCGGCCCGCGGCTGCTCGAGGGAATGACGCTGGCCATCGAGCCGATGATCACGATCGGCAGCCCGATCACCAAGACCCTGGGCGACAAGTGG
>DATHJR010000342.1:0-13563 GCA_035286525.1 Gemmatimonadaceae bacterium
CCCACACGCGAGCGCCGGAGACGTTGGCGACTGCGCGAATCTCATCAACGGTCGGGTCCTCGTGCAGCTGGACGATGTCCAGTCGCGCCTCGCGCACCGCCGCTTCGATCGCGGCCGGAGCCGTTCGCCCGAATACCCCGACTCGCTCGACCTCCTCCCCGGCTTCCGCGCCGTCCAGCACGTCGCGCGCTCGCGACGGTTCGAGGTTGCGCGGCCCTCCCGCGAAGATGACCCCCAGGTATCGCGCGCCCATCTTGGCGGCGGCCCGTGCGTCGGCCGGGCGTGTGAGCCCGCAGAACTTCACGTCAACGCGCACGAGGGCTCCGGGGCACGCCGGTGAGCGCGCGAACGGACGCGGCGGGATCGTCGGCTCGCGAGAGAATGGAGCCCACCAATACCGCGTCGGCGCCCCAGCGCGCTCGATCGGCGACGTCCGAACGGGATTCGATTCCACTCTCCGCCACGGTGAGCACTCCGTTGGGAATCAATCGGAGCAGACGCTCCGGCACGCTCGCGTCGACCTCCAGCGTCTCGAGATTCCGGCTGTTGATTCCGATGACGCGCGCGCCGAGCTCCAGGGCGAGCATCAGTTCGGCCTCGGTGCGGACCTCGACCAGCGGCTCCAGACCCAACTCGTCGGCGAGCGACATCATTTCCTGGAGCTTCGCGGGAGCCAGCGCCCGCGCGATCAGCAGCGCCGCGGAAGCGCCGACCGCCCGGGCCTCATACAGCTGGATCGCGTCGAGGTGAAAATCCTTGCGCAGCAATGGGATTCGAACCTGGCTTCGCGCCGTCTCGAGGTCGGCGAGGGAGCCGCCGAAGTGCACCGGCTCCGTGAGCACGGAAATAGCGGCCGCTCCCCCAACTTCGAATGCCGCTGCCTGCTCTCTCGCGGTGATCGACTCCCGGATGGCGCCTTTGGAGGGCGACCGACGCTTCACCTCCGCGATGATCGCGACGTCGTCGCGGGCGAGCGCACCGGCGAACGAGGGGGCGGCCGGTGCGCGTGCCGCGGCGTCTTCCACCGCGCGGCGGTCGGCCGCACTCAACGCGCGCACGCGATCAGCAGCCTCTGCCATGATGCGCGCGAGCACTCCGGCTGGCGGAGCCCATTGCCGCGAAAAGACTTGCGCTTCGGTCACTGTTCGGCTATCCTGCTTTTCGGCGTCCATTCGGGGCGCATGCGTGAACGTGCGCGAAAGCGCGCGGGCGCAGTCGACGGCACGACGACAGCACGATCGATCGCACGAGTAGGCTCACCTTCGTCCCCCAGCGAGCATGGCGCTCACCAAGCGGCAACGCGAGATACTCGACTTCCTCAGCGGCTACTCCGAGGACAACGGGTACGCACCCAGCTTCGAGGAAATCGCCCGGAAATTCAACTATAACTCGCTCGCGACCGTTCACGAGCATCTCAGCAATCTCGAGCGCAAAGGGTACATCAAGCGTTCGTACAACGAGAGTAGAGCGATAGAAATTCTTCCCTCGGATGTCTTTCCGAAGGCCGTGGAGCTCCCGCTCCTCGGCACGGTGGCGGCCGGCATGCCAATCGAGGCGATCACCGCGCACGAGACCATGTGCGTGCCCGACAGCTTCGTCTCGCGGTCCGGAAACCACTACGTCCTTCGGGTGCGCGGTAATTCGATGATCGACGAACAGATTCGCGACGGCGACTTCGTGATCATCAATGAGCGTCGCAGCGCGGACAACGGGGAAACCGTCATCGCGCTCATCGACAACAATGCGGCCACCGTCAAGAAAATCTATCGCGAGCGTGACGGCCGGATTCGACTGCAGCCCGCGAACGACGCGATGCTCCCCATCTACGTGCACGAAAATGACGTCACCATTCAGGGCGTCGTCGTAGGCGTGCTGCGAAAGTACTGACACCGGGCGCGCCTGCGTCACCCGCCAACGCTGGCCTCGCGCAATGCAGTGAGCGCACCGAGCGCCGATCCGGAATCGATGCTTCGCGCCGCCGCTGAGATGCCGTCGGCGAACGAGGTCGCCTCGCCACCAACGTAGATCGCGGCGGCCGCGTTCAGGAGCACAGCGCTGAGCGCCCCGCCCCTATCGGATCCATCGAGCACCGCGGTCACCCGCGCCGCGTTGGCCGCCGGCTCGCCTCCACGCAAGTCATCGGCGACGGAGCCAAGGTCGTAGTGCGCCGGCTCGATCGACCACTCGCTCACGACGCCGTTGCGCACTTCGAGCACGCGCGTGCATCCGAGCGGTGAGATCTCGTCCATTCCGGGCTCGCCGTGCACCACGAGCGCGTGCACGGCGCCAAGCTCCGCGAGCGCGCCGGCCATGAGATCCATGCGAGTGGGGTTCGCGACACCCACCACCTGGCGCCCCGCCCTCGCGGGATTTGCGAGAGGGCCGAGCAGGTTCATGATCGTCGGGACTCCGATCTCGCGCCGCACCGCCGCGACGTGGCGCATCGCCGGATGCATCGCCGGCGCGAACATGAACACGATGCCCGCGTGATCGAGCATACGCTGCATCACCGCGGCCGAAGGCTGGATGTCGACGCCGAGCGCCTCGAGCACGTCGGCGCTACCGCACCGGGAACTGTGCGACCGATTCCCGTGCTTCGCGATGCGCACTCCCGCGCCTGCTGCGACGAGGGCCGCCGCGGTCGAGATATTGAACGTGGAGAATGCTCCGCCGCCGGTGCCGCAGGTGTCGACCAGCGTGGCGGCGTTTGGCACATCGAAGGGGAGCATCGCCTTGCGAAGCGCTCGCGCGCCGCCAGCTACCTCCGATGCGGTCTCGCCCTTGAGCGCCAGCGCCGCGAGCAACGCGCCAATCTGAGCCGGCGTGGCTGCGCCCTCCATGATGACGTCGAACGCGTCGCTCGTCTCGTGCGCCGAGAGCGAGGCGCCACTCGCGACGAGTCGTATCGCGGCGACCAGCGCGTTGGGCCGCGCATCGCCCGCGGCGTTGCCCCCGGCGCTAGCGCTCAATTGGCTGCACACAAAGCTTGTTCGCGAGCTGCGCGTGCGACGCCACCAGAGAGATCACGAGCGCCAACAGTCGCACGCGCTCCACGTCTTCTTCCACGAACACGCCGCGCTGCACACGGTTCGTGAGATTGAGGACGCCCACCAGATCGTCGTGGTACACGATGGGAAAGCTGATGAAGGATCCGGTGGTGAAGTACTCGTCGCCGAGGAGCGGATGGTTTGCCGCCTGGGCGACGTCTGTGACGAGGAGCGGTTCGCGGCTGAGTGCCACTTTCCCCGCCACTCCCTGCCCGATGTGGATTCGCAGGCCATCCGCGATGTCCGGCGACAGCCCCTTTGCCGCCGCGATGTAGAGCTCGTTCGTTCCGGGTGCGCGCAGCATGAGCGAGCATCGCTGCGCCTGCATGTCATCGCCACAGAGCGAGAGCAGACCGTCCGCGAGCTTGCGCGCTGCGTTGGTCGCCGCGTCGAGCGCGAGCACGCGTTCGATCAGATACAGCGTTCGAGTCTTCTGACGCAGCGTCTCGCTGCGACGATGCAGCTCCACGTGCGCCGACTCGAGCTGTCCCACCGCCGCGCTCACCTGGTGCTCGACCGCCTCCGCGCGGCGATTTGCGCGACGGGCATCTTCCTTCGCCTGTGCGTTCTCCGTCTCCAGCGCCAGCATCCGCTCCGGCGTGAACCCTCCCTGGCCACTCGGCGTATTTCGCGCGACGGCGAGCGCCTGTTCGAGCGACGCCAGATGCTTGACGTACTCGCCATGTACCCGCTGCGTGACATCCTCGAGCGTGCGCACCGCCTCGTTCCGCGCCTCGCGCTCGGCGTAACGCGCGTACGCGAGGGCGAAGAGCGCGACATACGGTGCGAAGCGCTCCATCACGCGCGTGCCGAAGAAGCGCCGCGGCTCGTAGAGGGCGATGACGGCGGACAGCTGAGCGTCGACGCGCAGGCCGCGGAGCGCCAGCAGCCCCTCCTCCTCGAGCGTGGTGTCGAGGCCAAGCAGTCGCGCGTATTCGTCGGACTGATCGCCCATGTCGACGAACTGGCCTCCGGCGAGAATCTGTGTGCGGATGCGTGCCGGCAGATGGTCGACGGTGGTATCCGCGCGCGCGCGAATGACCTGCGAGCCGCTCGGGCTAACGCGCTCGCGAAGCATTTGATGGCGCGCGTCGTAGCCGAAGAGCGAGAGCTCGGTGCTGCGATCCACCTCTGCGAGCGCCTCACCAAGCGCGACAATGGCCGCGTCGAGGTCCGACGCTGCCGCGAGCGCATGAGCGAGCGACGCGAGAGTGCGAGGTGGCATTGAGGGGGCTGAGCCGTCGGGAAGAGGGGTCCGCGGAGCGTGAATGTTGAGGCGTAGGTGCCGAACTGTCAATCGTTTCCGCGCTTCACATCGCTTGACAGCGCAGGTCGTTCCGGTAACTTCCACGCATGCCGGAGCGCATGGTGCAGCTGGTGCTGCATTACGATGGCGCGGGGTTTTCTGGGTGGCAGCGCCAACCGGCAACGCGCACGGTTCAGGGAGTGTTGGAGAGCGCGCTGGAGCGGTTGTGCAACGCACCCGTGGGCGCGCTGGGGGCCGGACGTACCGATGCTGGCGTGCATGCGCGCGGGCAGGCGGTGGGAGTTCGAGTTCCCCTCCGATGGGAAGCGGCCGAGTTGCGGCGGGCATTGAACGCGGTACTGCCGGCGGATGTGTGGGTCGCCAGCGCAGTCGAGATGAGCGATGCCTTTCACGCACGGTACAGCGCCACCGGACGGAGGTACAGCTACCATGTCGGCACCGATCGGGAGGCGAATTCGCCATTCCGACGCCGCTGGGAATGGGCGCTCGAGGAACCGCTGGCGCGCGACGCGCTGGCAGAGTGCGCGAACGCGCTCCTCGGTACGCACCGATTTCTCGCCTTCGCCGTTCAGGGAACCGCTCCCGCCGATGATGACCATCGCTGCACGATCGCAGAGGCCGCGTGGCGTGAGCGTCCGAACGGACTTCTCTTTGAGATCGAGGCCAATCGCTTTCTGCATCACATGGTACGCTTTCTGGTCGGCACCATGATCGAGATCGCGCGCGGACGGCGTCCGCCTGGTGATTTCGCGATGCTTCTGGAAGCCGAAGACAACCGGCGAACGTCGGCGCCCGCGCCCGCGCACGCGCTGTTTCTCGACATCGTTCGATATCCGCGCGACCTCTACCTGGGCGGCACATGAAGATTCTGCTCGATACGGCGAGTCTCGAGGAAGTTCGGTGGGCAAGCGACGTCGGAATCATCGACGGGATCTCGACTGACCCGACGTTGATCTCCGAGGAAGACTCGGTCGAGGAGTATCGCGAGCTGCTGGCTGACCTCTGCCGGCAGACGCGCGGACCCGTGCTGGCACCGGTGCTCGCGATCACCTCCGATGACATCTACCGCGACGGAAAGGAGCTGGCGAAGATCGCCGACAACATCGTGGTCGAGGTGCCGGTGATCGAGGATGGTCTGCGCGCGACGGCGCGGCTTGCGGCCGATGGCATTCGCGTGACGGCGACGCTCGTGTTCAGCGTCGCGCAGGCGCTGTTCGCGGCGAAAGCCGGCGCGTACTCGGTGAGCGCGTTCATGGGGCGCCTGGATGACATCGGCGGAGACGGCGTCTCGCTCGTGCGCGACATTCGGCAGCTCTTCGACCGGCACAACGTGGAGTGCGAGCTCAATGCGGCATCGATTCGCACGCCGCGACATTTCGCGGAGGCCGCGGCCGTGGGCGCCGACGCGGCGGCGGTGCCACCATCGGTGTTGCGGTTGCTCCTCGTGCACCCGCTCACCGATCTCGGTCTCGACCAGTACCTCAACGACTGGAGCAAGCACATCTCGCGGAGCCGCACGAGCCTGTGAGCATGCGAACGACCGGCCTCTTCCTTCTGGCGCTGTGCGCCGCATGCGGGAAGAGCTCGCGCGATTCGCCGGCGCTGGCGGTATCGACCGCAAGCGCGGCCACCGCAAGCGCAGCCGGGGCGAATGCCGCTACCGTCGCCGAGAGCGCGCTGTCTACTCGACGCCGCACCGCGATCACCGAGGCAGTCGCACGCGTCGCACCGACGGTCGTGACGGTGCAGACCGAGGTCGTCGATCGATCGACCGATCCGTTCGCTGCTTTCAACGGCGCGAGCGAGCGCGTGCTCCCCGGACTCGGTTCGGGCTTCATCGTGCGCGCCGACGGTGTGATCGTGACCAACGCTCACGTCGTGGCCGATGCGAAGACGATTTCCGTCGCCCTCCGCGACGGCACGACGTATCCCGCGCGCCTGCTCGGCAAGGATGAGACGAACGATCTCGCCGTGCTCAAGATCGATGCGAAGGGGCTGCCGGTGGCGCCGCTCGGACAATCGGACGATCTCATTATCGGCGAATGGGTCATCGCCATTGGCAATCCCTACGGCTTTCTGCTCGGCAACTCGGAGCCGAGTGTCACGGTGGGCGTGATCAGCGGCACCGGGCGCAACATCGTCGCCCGCTCGCAGGGTTCCGCGATGTACGTCGACATGATCCAGACCGACGCGTCGATCAACCCCGGGAACAGCGGCGGCCCCCTCGTGAATGCGCTCGGAAACATCGTCGGGATGAACAGCTCGATCTTTTCGCCGAGCGGCGGCTCGATCGGATTGGGATTCGCGATTCCGGTGAATCGAGTGAAACACGTCACGGAAGATTTGCTCGCCCACGGCACGGTGCGCCGGCCATGGATCGGTCTCAAGCCCGAGATTCCGCAGGGACAGAGCGAGCGCGAGTCGCTGCGCGCGGGAGTAATCGTGGGCGCGGTGGTGCCCGGCTCGCCCGCCGATCGCGCGGGTATTCGCCGGGGCGACGTGCTCGTTCGCTCGCGCAGCCGGGTGATTCGTAACGCCTTCGACTGGGAAGCGGAACTGCTCGATCTTCGCGTTGGTGATCAGGTGGCGCTGGTCGTGAAACGGGGCGCTCGCGACATTCCGGTTTCGGTCACGATCGCAGATCTGCCGGAAGTGACCGCGGCGAAGGTGGCAGTGCTCAAGGAGCTCGAGCTGGTGACGCTTACTCCCGCGATTCGCCTCGACCGAGGTATACGCAGTCCGGCCGGAGCGCTCATCTACAACGTGAGTGAGCGTGTGTCTGACGATCTCGGGATCGAGAAGGGGGATGTCATCGTACAGATCAACCGCACACCCGTGGAAACCGCCGACGCTGCCGCGCGGGCGCTCGCCGCGAGCGCTGGTCCCGCGACCATCCACATGTTCTTCGAACGAGGGGGCCGCATCTATTCCACCGATTTCATGATTCGATGAGCAGCCATACACGTTACACCTCGCCGTTGAGCGAGCGGTACGCATCGAGGGCGATGCTCGAGCTCTGGTCGCCGCAACGACGACACAGCACGTGGCGCAGACTCTGGCTGGCGCTGGCAGAGGCAGAGCGAGAGCTGGGTGTGCGCGATGAGCGGGGCCAGCCGGTGATCACGGACGAGGGGATATCGCAGATGCGGGCCCACCTCGACGACATCGACTTCGCGGCGGCCGGCGAGTTCGAGCGACGGTTCCGGCACGACGTGATGGCGCACGTCGAGACGTTCGCGGCTGCCGCGCCCGCGGCGCGTCCATTCATTCATCTCGGCGCGACGAGCGCATTCGTCACCGACAACGCGGACCTCGTGCTGATGCGCGAGGGACTGACGCTGCTGCGTGCGAAGATGGTTGCGGCCCTCCAGGCGCTGGCGGTATTCGCGCGCCAGTGGGCCCGGGAGCCGACGCTCGCGTACACGCATCTCCAGCCGGCGCAGCTCACCACCGTCGGCAAGAGAGCCACGCTCTGGATGCAGGATCTCGTGCTCGATCTCGCCGATCTCGATCATCGCGTCGCGACGCTGCCACTGCGCGGGGTGAAAGGAACGACGGGGACACAGGCCAGCTTTCTCGAGCTCCTTCGCGGGGACCACGAAGCGGTGCGCGAGCTCGAGCGAAACGTCGTCGCGCGCATGGGCTTCACGCACGTTCTCCCCGTCACCGGACAGACGTACACTCGCAAGCTCGACGCGCACGTGCTCGGCGTGGTGGCCGGCATTTCCGCGTCGGCTGCGAAATTCGCGTCGGACATTCGGCTTCTGCAGTCGTTCGGCGAGATCGAGGAGCCGTTCGAGGACGAGCAGATCGGATCATCGGCGATGGCGTACAAGCGAAATCCGATGCGCTCCGAGCGCATCAACTCGCTCGCCCGATTCGTGATGACGCTCGAGGAGAACGCGAATCTCACGCACGGCGTGCAGTTCTTCGAGCGCACGCTCGACGACAGCGCAAATAGGCGACTGGTGATCCCCGAGATGTTCCTCGCCACGGATGCCGTGCTCCTGCTCGTGGGAAACATCAGCGCGGGACTGGAGGTACATCCGGCGCGCATCAGGCAACGGCTCGCGACGGAGCTGCCCTTCATGGCCACCGAAAAGCTCATCGTCCGCATGGTGGCGGCGGGCGGCGACCGACAGAATGCGCACGCCATGATCCGGCGCCACAGCCTCGAGGCGGGGCGCGCTCTCAAGGATGGTGCGCTGCGCAACGACCTGATCGAGCGGCTCCAGGCGGATCCGGAGTTCACCCTGTCTCCATCGGAGATGAAGGACCTCGTGCTGGCCGAGCGTTTCACGGGGCGCGCACCGGAGCAGGTGGAGGACTTCCTGCGCGAGGTGGTGGATCCCATTCTGGCCTCGGCCCCTCTGCCGGATGCCGCGGAGGAGCTGCGCGTATGACGGTGATGACGTCGAGCGCCCTCCCCCTCCGTCAGTTGGGGCGCGGCAAGGTTCGAGATATTTACGAAGTTGACGCGGACCGGCTGCTGCTGGTCGCGACGGATCGGGTGAGCGCATTCGACGTCGTGATGCGCGAGGCGATACCGTACAAGGGCGCGGTGCTGACGCAGATCAGCGCGTATTGGTTTGGGCGACTCGAGGGACTGGTACCCCATCATCTCATCTCGGCGGACGCGCGCGAGATCGAGCAGATGGTTCCTGCCCTCGTCGGGCACCGAAGCTCGATTTCGGGGCGCGCGATGCTGTGCCGCCGAACAGAAGTCTTCCCTGTGGAGTGCGTCGTTCGGGGTTACATTTCGGGGTCCGCCTGGAAGGAGTATTCGCGGACGGGTACGCTGGCCGGCGAGCCGCTTCCGAAGGGGCTGCAGGAGAGCGACCAGATGGCGGAGGTGCTGTTCAGCCCTGCCACGAAGGCGGAGACGGGCCACGACGAGAATATCACGATCGCCCGCATGCGCGCCTTGATCGGCGACGCGGCAACGGAGCTGGAGGCGCGATCGAGGATGATATACGAACGGGGGCGCGACATCGCCAAGGAGCGGGGGATCATCATCGCCGACACCAAGTTCGAGTTTGGACGCACCAAGGACGGACAGGTGCTGCTGATCGACGAGGTGCTGACGCCGGACAGCTCGCGCTTCTGGCTCGCAAGCGGATATCGTCCGGGAGGCGCGCAACCGAGCTTCGACAAGCAGCCGCTGCGCGACTACCTCGAGGGCGAGCGCAAGGCCGGCCGTTGGAACGGCGATGCGCCGGCGCCGCGACTTCCGGACGATGTCGTGCGCGAGACCAGCGCGCGGTACCTCGATGCGTTCGCCCGCATCACCGGCTCGCCGCTCGATCTCGCGGAGCTCTCATGAAGGTCGCGCGTGAAGGCGTCTCGTTCATCCTCATCGCCTGGCTGTTTGCCTTCGGCGCCATCGCCCTCGGTGCGACGCGACACTCGCTCGGCTGGTATCTGGTCGCAGTGCCGCTGGTGATCGTCGCGCTCTGGGTCGTCTACTTCTTTCGCGATCCCGAGCGTACCGGGGAACGCGGAGACGGACTGGTCGTCGCGCCGGCCGACGGCCTGGTCGTCATGATCACCGACGTCGAGGAGCCCTCATTCATCGCCGGCGACGCGACGCGGATCTCGATTTTCATGAACGTCTTCGACGTGCACGTGAATCGGTACCCGGTGAACGGCACCGTGCGATTCCTCAAGTACAACAAGGGGAAGTTCATGAACGCGGCGCACGACAAGGCGAGTCTCGATAACGAGCAGATGTCGGTGGGCATCGAAACGGGCTCCAGAAGGGTTCTCGTGCGTCAGATCGCGGGGCTCATCGCGCGGCGAATCGTGAACTACGCAAGAACGGGTGACTCGGCTGCGCAGGGCGTTCGGATGGGGCTCATTCGCTTCGGATCGCGTGTCGACGTGTTCATCCCGCCGGGTAGCCGCGTGCGAGTGCAGGTTGGCGAGCGCACGATCGCCGGCACCACCGTGCTCGCGGAGCTCGCGTCGTGAGGCCTCTGCCGCGTCCGGCGATGCGCCGCGCCGTCGTGCTGCTTCCGAACGGATTCACGCTCGCGAATCTGTTCTTCGGCATCTACGCGATCGTGAACTCCGCGCGCGGGGAGTACATCTCCGCCGGATGGTGCGTCATACTCGCCGGCGTCATGGACGCGCTCGACGGCCGGGTCGCTCGGGCGACGCGCACGGGAAGCCAGTTCGGCGTCGAGCTCGACTCGCTCGTCGACGCGGTTAGCTTCGGCGTGGCGCCCGCGTTCATCATGTACTTCTCGGTGCTCAACCGCGACTCGTGGGCGTGGCTCGTGTGCTTCGCGTACATCGCGTGCGCCGTGATGCGACTGGCGCGCTTCAACGTGGAACAGGGCGGCCGCGCCAAGACGCACTTCCACGGCCTGCCGAGCCCCGCGGCGGGGATGACGCTGGCGACGTACTACTGGTTTACGCAGACCTCGTGGTACCGCTTCGTTGATGGCTGGCCGTGGCACACCGTGCTGCCGGGCGTGATGCTGACGCTGAGCTTCCTGATGATCAGCCACGTGCTCTACCCCGCCATGCCGCGCGTGAGCATGCGAAACGTGCGGGGCATCGTCGGCTCCCTGCTTCTGGTCGCCGCGATCGTGGCGGTGCTGTACGATCCGCTTCGATACGCCTTCCCCATCCTCCTGACCTACGTGGCGTTCGGATTGCTGCGTACCATCTTCTACGGGCTCATGGAGCGTCTGCCCACTGGCGACCCATTGATGGACGACGAGGACGACGATGAGCCGGACGAGTATTCGATTCGCCGCGAGATCCAGGTCGTCGACACGCCCGTGGGCGAGCGACGCAACCGCCGGCCCGACAGGCGCGGGCCGAATTTTCCGAAGCCCATACCCCGATCGAAAGAGGAGCCCGAATGAGCCGGTTTCGCGTCGCGGTCCACATCGTCCCGCGCAAAGGCATTCTCGATCCGCAGGGGAAGGCGGTTTCGGATGCGCTTCACTCGCTCGGCTTTGACGGCGTGACGGATACTCGTATCGGGCGGCACATCGTCCTGCACATCGCCGCGCCGGATGCGAAGTCGGCCGACGCGCAGGTCCGTGAAATGTGCGGCAAGCTCCTCGCGAATCCGGTGACGGAAGACTTCGAGATAGCTGCGGTGGAGAGCGCATGAAATTCGGCATCGTCACTTTCCCCGGCTCGAATTGCGACTACGACAGCTATCACGCCGTCGCGGACACGCTGGGACTCCCGGCGGTCTATCTGTGGCACAAGTCGACCGATCTCGAGGGCGTCGACGTCGTCGTGCTGCCGGGAGGGTTCAGCTACGGCGACTATCTTCGCGTAGGCGCGATCGCGCGCTTCAGCCCGATCATGCAGGAGGTCGCGGCGCACGCGCGCGCAGGCGGTCCGGTGCTCGGCATCTGCAACGGATTTCAGATCGCCTGCGAGGCGGGGCTCCTGCCGGGCGCGCTGCTGCGCAATGAGAAACTGCAGTTCGTCTCCGACACGGTGCGCATTCGGGTCGAGAACGCCGACACGATGTTCACGTCGCGCTGCGAAGCCGGCGACGTGTTGCGCATTCCGGTGGCGCACGGCGACGGCCGCTACACAGCGGACGACGAGACGCTCGACCAGCTCGAGGGTGAAGGACGCGTGATCTTTCGGTACGTGAACGCGGACGGCATCCCCGACGCGGGCTCGAATCCGAATGGCTCGATGCGCGACATCGCCGGCATCATCAGCGCCGAGGGAAACGTGCTCGGGCTCATGCCGCATCCGGAGCGCGCGATGGAGGATCTCGTGGGATCGGCGGACGGGCGCCGCATTTTCGAGTCGCTGTTGGCAAGAGTTTCGGCCTAATCTCGAGGTATTCATGAATCGCTGGCTTATCGCGCTTTCTTTCGTGACGGTGACGGCCCAGGCGCAGACCGGCGCTGCCGGTACAATCGACCCAGGCATGACGCGCGCACAGGTCATCGAGCGCCTCGGCAAGCCCGCCACCGTGCGCACGTATCAGGGTTCCACTTATCTCCTGTACTCGAACAACTGCGGAAAGACGTGCGGGATGCAGGACCTCGTGATTCTCGATCACGACGTCGTGGTCGACGCGGTGTTCCGTTCGCCCAACCGACACTACACCGGCACGAGCAGCTCGCCCGACGCCACCAAGCCGAACTCACGTAGCCAGCGAAATCAGCCGCTGCAGGTTCCATCGTCCGGCGCCGCGCCCGACAGCAACGGCGCAACCACGACGCTGCCGACGCTGCGGGGCAATGGCGCGACGACGAGTGTGCCCGCCGACAGCGCACTGACCTCTACGAGCCATCCCCCCGCCGACAGCGCCGCGACGAGCACGAGCCGTCCGCCCGCCGACAGCGCGCCGATACGCTCGGCGCCTGCGGCGGCCGGTCCGGTACCGTATGGAAAGCCGCCGACGACGCCGCCGCCGGGCGATAGCGCGAAGACGAGCACGAGCCATCCGCCCGTGGACAATGCGACGTCGAGCACGAGTCACCCACCCAAGCCTCCGCAGTGACGACGGTACCAATGCCGCGCCCCGGCGATCCGATCATCACGGCGGCGCTCGTCGCCGAGCACGGATTGACCGAGGACGAGTACGCACGACTGGTCGCGCTGCTGAACCGCGCGCCAACGTTCACGGAGCTTGGCATCGTGAGCGCGCTGTGGAACGAGCACTGTTCGTACAAGCACTCGCGCACGCATCTAAAGACGCTGCCTACGAAAGCTCCGTATGTGCTCCAGGGCCCGGGAGAGAACGCGGGAGTGATCGCGATCGGCGATGGCCTGGCGATCGCGTTCAAGATCGAGTCGCACAACCATCCGTCCGCGGTCGAGCCGTATCAGGGTGCCGCGACGGGAGTGGGTGGCATTCTGCGCGACGTCTTCACGATGGGCGCGCGTCCGATCGCACTCCTGAATTCGCTGCGATTCGGTTCGCTCGACTCCCCGCGCGTCCGGCATCTGTTCGCGGGCGTGGTCAAGGGAATCGGCGACTACGGTAATTGCGTCGGAATTCCGACGGTTGCGGGCGAGATCGTATTCGATCCTGCGTACGAGGGGAATCCGCTCGTCAACGCGATGTGCGTCGGCCTGCTCCACGAAACGGACCTGATCCGCGCGGCTGCCGAGGGCGTCGGTAACGCGATCATGGCGGTTGGCGCGCGCACGGGACGCGACGGCATTCACGGCGCGTCGTTCGCGTCGGAGGACTTGTCCGCGCAGAGCGAAGCGAAGCGCCCGCGCGTTCAAGTCGGCGATCCGTTTACCGAA
>DATHJR010000343.1:0-4161 GCA_035286525.1 Gemmatimonadaceae bacterium
CGTGGAAAGTCGAAAACTGGTCACGACGCCGTGGTTCACCGCGCTCGACGATGACGATCTCCTCCTTCCGGGCGCGCTCCTGCTCCGGGTGCGCGAGCTCGAGCGGCGTGCCGAATGCGCCGCGGTGTTCACGAACGGCTACGTACGAAATGGCGACAGCGACACGCTGCACGTGCACGCGCTCCATAACGTAAACGCCGATCCCGTGCGCGCGCTGCTCCAGCGAAACTGGAGCCTCCCCGGCTCCTGGCTCGCGCGCACGGAGATGATCGGGGCCGAGGTGTTCGAGAGCATGCCGAGCTTTCTCGAGTGCACGTATCTCGGCTTGCGCATCGCGTCCGAGCATTCGCTTCTCTGGATCGATACGCCGACCGTCGTCTACCACGTGGGGAATCCGGATTCCGAGTCGCGATCGCGGGCGTACGTGCTCGGACAGGTAGCGGCGCTGCGGCGCATCATCGCGCTGAATCTTCCCGAGGATGTACGACGGGTGCTGCGCTCGCGGGTCGCGAGCGCGTACCACTCTTCGTCCGAGCACGAGCGCAAGGCGGGCGCGCACCGCGCGGCGTGGCGCTGGCACGCCGCATCGCTGCTGCAGCCGTCGGGCTGGCGATATCTTCCCTACACTCGGCATCTGCTGCGCGACGCGTTGCGCGCGCTCTCGTGACGCAAGCCTCCGCGCGTGTGCTCGCGATTGGCATCGATGCCGCGAGTCCCGAGCTGCTCGACGCGTGGACTGCCGATGGCACGTTGCCCAATCTCGCTGCGCTGCGAGCGCGTGGACTCGTGGGTCGTACGCGCGGCGTCGAGGGATTTTTCGTCGGGTCGACATGGCCATCGATGTACACGAGCACCAATCCCGCGCGTCATGGCTTTCACTATGAGGTGCAGCTCGTTCCCGGCACCTATCGCCTCGCCGACCGCGTGCACGGACCGTTCGTCGACGGCGATCCCTTTTGGCGCCTGCTGAGCAGGGCGGGGAAGCGAGTTGCCGTGCTCGATGTGCCGCTGAGCAAGATCGAATCCGAACTGTGCGGCGCGCAGGTGGTGGAGTGGAGCGGACACGACGTGCTCTTCGGATTCTCGACGATGCCCCCCGAGCTTGCATCGCAGATCGAGGTGTGGGCCGGACGACATCGCGCGACGCCATCGTGCGACGCGAGCGGGCGCGGTGCGAACGAGTATCGCGCGTTCGTCGACATGCTCGTGGAGGGAGTGCGGCGCAAGGCGGAATGGAGCACGGAGCTGCTCGCGCGCGGACCGTGGGATCTCTTCATGCAGGTGTTCACCGAGTCGCACTGCGTGGGGCATCAGTGCTGGCATCTGCACGACGCCGAGCATCCGGCGCACGATCGGGCGATGGCCGCGATCACCGGTGATCCGTTGCGGCGCGTGTATGGCGCCATCGATCGCGCCATCGGGGAGATCGTGGCGTCGGCGGGCGATGCGCAGGTCGTGGTGTTCGCCGCGCACGGGATGTCGCATCGTTACGGTGCGCACTTTTTGCTTCGCGACCTGCTCATCGCGCTCGGCGTCGCCGTGGCACCAGCGATCCCGATTCGTGAGCGAGCGCATTCGGGCGCATCGCGCGCGTGGAGCATGGTGCCGGGATGGCTGCGAGCACTCGCGTCTCCGCTGCGTGATCGTGTCGTGCGTGGCGATTCGGCTCGCGCGAGCGTTCCCGACTTTGGGGTCGACGCCGACCGAAGCTCCTGCTTCGCGCTGGCGAACGGTCTTGCCGTGAGCGGCATTCGACTCAATCTCGCTGGGCGCGAGCCTCGAGGCACGCTCGCGCGCGGCGAGGAAGCCACGCGTTTCGTCGCACAGCTCGAGGCCGATTTGCTCGCGATCGTGGATGACGCGAGCGGCGCTCCGCTCGTGCGACGCGTGATGCGGACGCGCGACGCGTACGAGGGTGCGCGCGTCGACGATCTTCCCGATCTGCTCGTCGAGTGGAACGAGACGGTGGCGGTCGGGAGCACCGCGCTCGGCACGGGTGCAGGGGCGCGAGTGCGCGCTCGATCGGCAAAGATTGGTATGGTGGAAGGGTCGAATGATTATGCGCGGAGCGGCGAGCATCGGCCGGGCGGCTGGTTCGCGGCGGCTGGACCTGGAGTGGCGCGGGGACGGCTCGAGCGCGAGCCATCGCTGCTGGATCTCGCGCCGACGTTCGCGCGGATGCTGGGAGTGGAGCTGCCGGGCGCGGAGGGTGAGGTGATCGAGGAGATCGCGCGCGGGGGCGAGAGCCGAGGCTGATCGCACTGGTGGCAATGGTTGGATGCGGTCGCTGGCGTGCCGGGACTCAAGTTGTGAGTTCCCGCAGCGATAACCAATACCATTGCCGTATATGCCAACACGAGCTCCGCGTTTGCTCGACGAGGTGAAGGGTCGGATGCGCGCGCGACATCTCAGCCCGCGCACCGAGCAAGCATACCTGGGCTGGATCCTTCGCTATATCCGTTATCACGGCACGCGACATCCGCGCGAGCTCGGCGAACCGGAGATCATCGCGTTCGTCACCTATCTCGCGTCCGAACGCCACGTATCGCGCTCGACGCAGATGCAGGCGTTGAGCGCGCTCCTGTTTCTGTATCGAGAGGTGCTCGCGACATCGGTTGGCGACTTGCGGCGCGTGTTGCGATCGACCACTCCCACGCGGCTGCCGACGGTGCTCACGCGCGGAGAGGTGCGAGCCGTGCTCAATCAGCTCACCGGCACCTCACGACTGATAGGATTGCTCTTGTATGGATCCGGTCTACGCCTGCTCGAGTGCCTGACCCTGCGGATCAAGGACCTCGATTTCGTTCGCGGCGAGATTCGGGTGCGTCGCGGCAAAGGCGGCAAAGATCGTGTGACGATGCTGCCGCACGTGGCGCGCGCCGCGCTGGAGGAGCAACTCGCGCGCGTGCGATCGGTACATGCCCGCGATTTGCACGACGGCGCGGGACGCGTGGCGTTGCCGGGCGCGCTGGAACGAAAGGCGCCCGCTTGGGCGACGGAGCTGGCCTGGCAGTGGGTGTTTCCTGCCTCCCGGAGGTACCGAGACGCCAGCGGCGGCAACGAGCGCCGGCATCACCTGCACGAGACGGCGATGCAGCGCGCCATGCAGCGCGCGGTACGCAGTGCGAGCATCGAGAAACGGGCGTCATGCCACACCCTGCGCCATTCGTTCGCGACGCATCTATTGGAGGACGGCTACGACATCCGCACGCTCCAGGAGCTACTTGGACACACGGATGTCGCAACGACGATGATTTACACGCACGTGCTGAATCGGGGGCGTCTGGGGGTGAGGAGTCCGGCGGATAGGGAGGAGAGGGAGGGGGAGAGTGAGAGTGAGTAGGGGATATTGCAGCGTGTCTTGCAGGGCGGGAGCGCGGAGGGGTAGTATCGTTGCAAGTGAATAGGTCGTTAGGCGTACACGGAACCTTGTCTATTCTTCAATTCAGTACTGCGGCGCGGATTGGAGTCGCGGCGCTCTGCTTCGGCGCGTGCAGGCCTGCACCGCCTGATGCTCCCGCGCGCCGGGTCGGCGCCCATGCTTCGGCAACTCAACCGCCTGCACCGGCTGATGCTGCTGCGCTCTGGGTGCGCGCCCATGCGTCAGCAATGCTGCCGAATGCGGAGCGCCTGCGAGCTTGCATTGGTGAGACGCTCCCCGCGGATCCAGCGCATGCTCCGTCGCTTTCTCTCGCCGCTTGTGAGTGCGCGGCACCTTTGAGTCGGCGCGCGGGCTTCGGCGCCTGCGGACGCGGATCAAACTTTCTCGCGTTCGCGGACTCCTCGCACCGGGCAGCCTTGGTCTTCTCTCCGAATGGACCGCCGGCCTTGTGGCCAAATGGTATCGAGCAGGTCCCGTTCGGCCAGGGGCTGATTTACGAGACCGGTGCCGAATCACTGGGCGGCCCGGGGTACGTCCTGCATCTCAACCCGCTCGTGGATGAGCTAGCCAACGCGACCGAGAACGCGAACTGGTGTCCGCGATGCTGACGCCTAACAAGCCGTTGCAGCAGACGAACGCACCAAGCGCTATTGTGAGTGGAAGTTCATCGCAGTGCGTTCGCAGCTGAACGACAGGTCGTTAGGCCTACAACATATACTGATGCAACTAAGGACTTACGCGCGGTCCGAGCGGGGCACGCGACATCTCTCGGTGAAGCG
>DATHJR010000344.1:0-3237 GCA_035286525.1 Gemmatimonadaceae bacterium
CCCCACCACGAGGCAAGGTCGCTCACGTGTTACGCACCCGTTCGCCGGTCACTTGACCATTGCTGCCCAAGTGCCCTCGACTTGCATGTGTTAAGCACGCCGCCAGCGTTCGTCCTGAGCCAGGATCAAACTCTCCAATAATTTCAGATCGTTCGAACTTGCTCATCAGAACACTGTCACGCTGTTCTATGACAGCGTATCCGAATCACGAAATTGTTCAGATTGAACTCTCCCCTACACCCTGAACGGCGCAGGATCAACGAGTTCGCCTCGCACAACCTCACTCTTCGATCTCAATTGTCAAACAGCATGCTTCAATGTCATTTGTCGCCTGCCAACGACTACTCGAGCGAACTGATCATTCGCCGCGCACCACCTGCTACGCACCGCGCAACAGACCGTGCACCAACCGGAAATTCTCCCACGTTTTCATAGGTGATTTTCCCCGGGTCGCCATAATCGCCGCGTTTTCAGCGACAGCCATCCAAGGTAACGGGCACGAATACGTGTGTCAAGGCAAGCGGATCGAAAATCCATCCCTCCCCGCGTCACTCTTACCGTCCGCCTCGTCCCACGTCCGCACGCTTTCCGCCCCTCCGTCAACACCGCGCAAGCATGTCGTCAGAGTCATGCGCGGTTCGCAACTCCCCGCGCAATTCCTCCGTCCGACCGAGGGCACGGGGCATCCACCATCCAACGCTCCATCGCCTCCGTGCAGTTGCACGATGCGCGCACTCACTCGCGTGCCTCGCGCCCCACCTGCTCACGGAGGCTCGATATGCGATCCCTGCCCATGCTCCTCCTCGCCGGCGCCCTCGCAACCGGCGCGTGCGCGCCGGCCGCCACTATTCCCCCCGCATCCCTCACCGCGGGCCTCACCGCTCCACGCCAGATCGTACGCATCTTCAATCACAGCTGGGACAACCTCGAGATCTCCGCGATTCACAACGGCTCCCGACGCGTACTCGGAGTCGTCTCCGCTGCGCAGGACGGCACGCTCGTGCTGAGCCCCGACATGCTCGACGTCGATGGTCGCGTGCAACTCGTCGCTCGCGTCGAAGGCAGGCACCACGAGCTCCTCATGGAGCCGGTGCGCGTGCCCGCCGGCGATTACCTCTCGTGGTCACTCGAGCGCGACTTCACGCAGTCGAGCGTCGCGACGTACCCGCTCTGATCGGCGAAAAAAAAGGGACACTCGAGTCGAGTGTCCCTGCGAACCACGCGCGGAGCGGCCGATCAGGTGCCGCTTCGCACCTGCAAACGGAACGTGCCGGGATTGAAGTCGGCCACGGTCGGACCGGTCGAAAAGCCGCCCTTCACCTGGACGGTGTACGTACCCGGCTGCAGCGACAGCGACAGTCGCGAGCAGCGGGTGCCCGGAAACGTCATTAAACCCGTGGACGAAGGCGTATTGTCGTTCGAGCCGAGCGACGCGCTCGAGGCATCGAGCAAAGTGATCAACGTGTTCATCTCGAGCGCGAATCCGCACGCCCCGATCGCGCCGGATGTCTCGAACGTGTACGTGCCCGCGCTCGGCACCGTCACCTGATACGAGACGATGTTGTTCTGCGTCCCGCTTTGGCCGTACACCCATCCGTTCACGAACACACGCCCAGTCACGCCCACCTGCTCCGCGGGAACGCCAATCGGTATCGACGCATCCACGGAGCCGCTCGCCGTCACGACGACAGGCGTGGGCTCCGGACCGCCGTTCGCCCATCCGAAGCGACGCCCAGGGAATCCGATGATGCTGTCGTTGCTCTCATCCTGCCCGGCGACGACGAAGTACGATCCCGGCGGCAGCGCCTCGAGCCTGTACGAGTTGTCCGCATCCGCCTTCACCGTTCTCACGACGTGCCCCGTGCTCGCATCGATCGCGCGCACGTAGATGCTCATCGGCGGTCCCTGCGTGCCCGTGATCGCGTTGTACGCATCGACGCGCCCGAACCCGTACCGCGTGTCGAAGCCCGGCGGCCCGACGTCGACCGCGGTGCTCGTGAGACGATCGCGCAGCTGCGCACCCGTCATGCCTGGATTCGCCGCGAGCACGAGCGCCGCGACACCCGAGACGTGCGGCGCGGCCATCGACGTGCCAGTGTAGAATGCGTAGGCCGGTCCCACCTGCTCGCCCTGAAATGGGTCGTTGAAGAAATTCCACACACTCGAAAGGATTCCGCTCGTGCCTCCTGCCGCGGTACCGGGAACATCGAAGCGAAAATCGCCTCCCGGAGCCACGAGCGAGACGAACTCGTTGCTGCTCGAATAGCTCGCGAGCTGACCGTCCGGACCGAGTGCGGCAACGGACAGGACGCCGGGATACGACGCCGGAAAGTTCGGCTCGGACGTCGCGGCGTTTCCCGCCGACGCGATGATGACCGAGCCCGCCGCGATCGCCGCTGCCACCGCTGCGCCCATCGTCGAGTCGCTGCTGCCGCCCAAACTCATGTTGATGATCGGGGCGCGGTTCGGCGCGACCACCGGATTGCCACCCGCTCCCTGCGCCGGAAGCCCGGCCGCGTAGAGCACGGCCTGCGCGATGTCGAAGTCATAGCCGAAGCCGTCGATACCGAGTGCGCGAATCATCCGGATGCGCACGTTCCAGTTGACGCCGGTGACGATGTTCGCCGAGCTGTTCGCCGCGCCGATGGTGCCGGAGACGTGCAGCCCGTGGTTCGCGATGTTCTCGGGGAGAAAGCAACCATCCGTCGCGTCGAAGGTTACCGAGATCGGCATCGTCGGATCGGGGTCCGGACCCGGCGTCGCGTCGCCGTCGGAGTTCGTGAACGCCGGGCCGCCGAAGCAGTTCGGCACCGGCGGACCGAAGATGCCGGAGTCGTCGCTGACGAAGTCGTAGGCCCCCGCCATGTCGAGATTCGCCGCGATGTCGGGGTGCTGATTGATTCCATCGTCGATGACCGCGACGGTGATGGTCGCCGAGCCGGTGTCGGGGATCGCCCACGCGCGCGGCGCGTCGATCATGTTGTAATCCCAATACTGAATGTGGCTCGCCGCCGCGCCCGCGAAGCGAAGCCCCTCCGCGCCCGGCGTGGCCGACGCGCGCGCATCGCGAAGCTGGCTCAACATCGCGCGCGTGAGCGTAACCTTCGATTCGGGACCGCGGCTGAGGAGACGGTCGATGCTCACCGATGCGATCGCAGGATCGGCGCGGAGGGCGCGGATGAGGGAATCGCGCATCGCGGGATTTCGAAGACGAAGACGCGCGGCGCCGATCGTTGG
>DATHJR010000345.1:0-2671 GCA_035286525.1 Gemmatimonadaceae bacterium
GCTCTCGGTGAAGATCGTCGCGAGGTGCTCCTGCAGCCGGTCGGGCGTCGCGACGACGGCCTGCGACTCGCACCACTTGTCGAGCGCGCGTCCCATGGCGGCGGCGGTGGGCCGGCGGTTCGGATCGCGATCCAGCGATGAGGTGAGGATGTCCTCGATCGTGCGCGGAATGTTGGGGACGAGCTCGCGCACGTTCGGCAGCGGCCGCCACGTCACCTCGTCGATCAGCAGCTCCGTCGCGTCTTCGTAGAAAAGCGGCTCGAGCGCGAGCAGCTCGTAGAGCGTCACGCCCACGGCGAAAACGTCGCTGCGCCCGCTCACGGCGAGCGCGAGGAGCTGCTCGGGGCTCATGTAGTGCTTCTTTCCCATCAGCATCTGCGGCGACTGCTGCATCGGATCGATTGAAGTATTCGCCTTCGCGATGCCGAAGTCCGTGAGCTTCACGTGTCCGTCCCACGTCGCCATGATGTTGTTCGGCGACACGTCGCGATGAACGATGTCGAGCCTGTCGCCCTGCGGGCTGACGAAGTTGTGCGCGAAGTCGAGCGCGCGGCACACGCGACTCGCGATGTACGCGGCGATTGCGAGCGGCACGGGTGTCTCGAGGACGCGATGGCGCTCGATGATCGCGCGCACGGTCGGACCCTTGATGTACTCCATCGCCATGTAGTACTGGCCGTCCACCTCGCCCAACTGGTAGATCTGCACGATGTTTCCGTGCACGAGGTTGGCGGAGAGCTTCGCTTCGTCGATGAACAGCTGGAGCCAGGTCTTTTCCTTCGCGTAATGCGGATGGATGACCTTGAGCGCGACGCGTTTGGTGAAGCCCGCGGGGCCGAGATGCTCTGCCTCGTACACGGTCGCCATGCCGCCCTGCGCGACCTTCCGCACGAGTCGGAACGCGCCCGCGTATTCCAGAATGTGCTCTTCGGTGTGCATACTTGCTAAGCTCATCGTTCGCTGCCTCTGTGGAGCCGTTCGTTCTCACCTCTGACGCACTTCATGACGCTGGATATTCGCGACATCACGATCATTGGCGCGGGGCCGACTGGTCTTTTCGCCGCCTTTTACGCGGGCATGCGCGGCGTGACAGCGCGTATTCTGGACGCACTTCCGGAGCTTGGTGGCCAGCTGACGGCACTCTACCCGGAGAAATTCATCTTCGATGTGGCCGGGCTGCCAAAGATTCTCGCCAAGGATCTCGTAACCGAGCTTGTGGCACAGATGCGGCAGTTTCACCCCGATGAGCAGCTGGGGCAGCGTATCGTGGCTCTGGAAGAGGACGGCGGGGTGCTTACTCTCGTCACCGAAACCGACCGCTTCGCGTCCCGCGCGGTGATCGTGGCGGCGGGGATCGGCGCGTTCACGCCACGCCGGCTGCCGCATCCGTCGGCGGAGCCGTGGTACGGCAAGGGAATTCACGATCGGGTGACCGATCCAAGAGAGTTCACCGGGCAAAAGGTGCTGATCGTTGGAGGCGGCGATTCGGCATTCGACTGGACCCAACAGCTCATCGACCACGCCGCGTCCGTGACGCTGATCCATCGGAGCGATCGCTTCCGGGCCCACGGGTCGACGGTGGCGGCCGTGAACGAGGCCGCGAAAGAGGGGCGGGCGCGCGTGCTCACCTTCCACGAGATCTCCGGTGTGCACGGGTCGAATGGGCGGGTGACGGGCGCTACGTTGAAGGACGTAAAGGCAAAGACGACGCAGGAGGTGGACGTCGATGTGATCCTTCCGATGCTCGGATTCGTGAGCGACATCGGGGCGCTGGCCCAGTGGGGGCTGACGATCGACAACGACGAGATCGTGGTGTCCAGCACGATGGAAGCGGGACGGCCGGGGATCTATGCCGCGGGCGACATTACCACCTATCCAGGCAAGCTCAAGCTCATCGCGACGGGCTTCGGCGAGGCGGCGACGGCGGTGAATCAGGCGGTGCACTGGATCTATCCGGAGAAGAAGGTGAACCCCGGACACTCCTCGAACATGGCGATATTTGGGCAGAAAGATGACTGAGCTGAATTTGCGGCGGGAACAGCACTCAGCAGGAGCTGGAAATGAGTGAAGACACGGAGAAATGTCCGCAGTGCGGAAGCGATCGGGTCACGAAGGGGCGAATCCTCGGCGGCATCTCGTCGATCTACTTTCGGCCGTCGGGGCTGCGCTTCTGGACGCTGAGCGCGGCGGTGCCAATGATCGGCGCGAACAAGACGACGGATGAATTCTTTCCTCCGGGTGCCCGCGCGTGCGTGTCGTGCGGGCTGCTGTGGAGCCGCGTGAACCATACTCTGCTCGAGCGGGTGCTTCGAGACGGTGGAACGGAGGAGACGCGGAAGCGCTTTGGGGAGCCGGGCGAGGACAGCTGAGGCGCTCGGGGAATGAATAGCGCAGGCGCGCTGTCGCGAGCGCGCGAATCGTTCGAGCGACAGGCGTGGGAGGATGCGCACGGCCAGCTGCTCGCCGAAGATCGTGAGCGCGCGCTCGAGCCCGAGGATCTCGTGCGCCTCGCTACGGCTGCGCAGATGCTCGGCGCGGACGCGGAGGCCGTAAGCTCGTGGACGCGCGCGCACACGGAGTTTCTGAAGCGCGACGACACGCTCCGCGCGGCGCGCTGCGCCTATTGGATGATCCTGCCCATGCTCTTTCGAGGCGACATGGCGCAGGCGGG
>DATHJR010000346.1:0-2569 GCA_035286525.1 Gemmatimonadaceae bacterium
TCATCGTGGGCTACACGTCGTCGCAGCTTGGAGCCGCGTCGCACGGCGAGCCGAACTTCGCGCAGGCGAATCCCTCGTACAGATTCGACGAGCTTGCGTTCGACAACAGTGGAAATCTGTGGGCCGCGACCGAGACGCCGGATGTTTTGATGTTCTCGCCATCTCAACTCACGAGCGGCGATGTGACCTCGCCGGCGCGCACGCTCACCGCACGGACGGGAGAGCGAACCTTCGGGCTCGGTTTCGACACGCACCAATCCGCGCTGCCGATCGCTCCATCGTACGGCGTGGTCGCCAGCGTTGGCGCGCCGCTCCGCTCCGCCCCGCCGCAAATGCAGGGCCGTGACGGCAGCCGGCCGGGAACCCTGCAGCGCAGGTAGACTTCGCGGTCCCCAGCCGCGCCCGTGATGACCGACGACCCAACGACGCCACTCGCGAACGAGCGAGAGGCGCTCGTGCCCAAGCTCTTCACAACACTTCGATCGTACGATCGTGCGCAGTTCGCGAGCGACGCGATCGCCGGCGTAATTGTCGGCGTGGTCGCGCTGCCGCTTGCCATCGCGTTTGCGATCGCGAGCGGCGTGACGCCGGACCGCGGATTGTGGACCGCGATCGTCGCCGGATTCATCATCTCCGCGTTCGGCGGCTCGCGCGTGCAGATCGGGGGCCCGACGGGGGCGTTCGTCGTCATCGTCTACGCGATCGTGCAGAAGTACGGCATCGATGGGCTCACGGTTGCGACGCTCATGGCCGGTGTGATCCTCGTCGCGATGGGGCTCGCGAGATTCGGAAGCGCGATCAAGTTCATCCCGCATCCGCTGGTGATCGGATTCACGAGCGCGATCGCCGTCATCATTTTCTCCGGCGAGGTGAAGGACTTCCTCGGCCTGCGCATGGGTGCGGTGCCGGCGCCGTTCCTCGCGAAGTGGGGCGCATATGCGTCGGCGATGACGACGGTCTCGCCCGCGGCGATCGCACTGTCGCTCGCGGCGCTGGCGATCGTTCTCGTGTGGCCGCGCGTGAGCCGGCGCGTTCCCGGTCCGTTCGTCGCGCTCATCGTCACCACGATCCTCGCGCACGTGCTGCGGCTACCGGTGGAGACCATCGGTTCACGCTTCGGAGAGATCGCGGCGTCCGTGCCGCACGCGCACTTCCCTGATCTCACGCTCGAGCAGGTGACGGCGCTGGTTGGGCCGGCATTCACGATCGCGCTGCTGGCGGCGGTCGAGTCGCTTCTCTCCGCGGTGGTGGCCGATGGAATGATCGGCGGGCGGCATCGCTCGAACATGGAGCTCGTCGCCCAGGGGATGGCGAACATTGCCTCGCCGCTCTTCGGCGGCATCCCGGCAACAGGTGCGATCGCGAGGACGGCGACGAACGTGAAGAACGGCGGTCGCACGCCCGTGGCCGGGATGGTGCACGCGCTCACGCTGCTCGTCATCACCGTCGCGGCTGGCCGCTGGGCCGCCTACATCCCGATGCCGACGCTGGCGGCGATCCTCGTCGTCGTCGCGTATCACATGAGCGAGTGGCGGTCGTTCCTGGCCGAGCTTCGATCGCCGAAGAGCGATGTCGCGGTGTTGCTGACGACATTCTTTCTCACGGTGCTCGTGGATCTCACAGTGGCCCTCGAGGTCGGGATGGTGCTGGCGGCGTTCCTGTTCATTCGGCGCATGGCGTCGGTGACGAACGTCAGCGTGATCACGCGTGAGATCCAGCAGGAGCTCGCCGAGGATGGCGGCGCGGAGGAGCTGCTGGATCGCCGAACGGTTCCCAAGGGGGTGGAGGTCTATGAGATCAACGGTCCCTTTTTCTTCGGAGCCGCGCAGTCGTTCAAGGATGCGGTGTCACAGGTCGCGGGTCATCCGCGGGTGTTGATTCTGCGCATGCGCAACGTGTCCGCGATGGACTCCAGCGGCATGCACGCGCTTCTGGATGTCATCCATCGATCGCGAAAGGAGGGAACGGCCGTGATCCTGGCCGGGGTGCACATGCAACCGCTCGTCGCCCTCACCGACTCGGACGCGGTGGCGCAGATCGGCGAGGAAAATCTCGTGGACAACATCGACCTAGCGCTCGCGCGGGCGAGGGAGATTCTCGGATCTCCGCGCCAGACTTTGGCGGACTGAAGTGTTTCTGTTGTAATCCCCTTGCGGGAATTGACCTTTCTTGGTCCGTCGTGCATTTGAATGGGGCTGCGGGCCGGAGGTTATCTTTCGTTGGAGGTGCAATTATGGAAGAGCTGATTCGGATGGTATCGGAGCGCACCGGGATCGCGCCGGAAAAGGCACAACAGGCGGTCGAGACCGTGTTCAGCTTTCTGAAGGCCAAGCTTCCTCCCTCCATCGCCAGTCATCTCGAGGCGATCGCGACCGGAAATCTCGACACGATCGCGAGCAGCCTTGGCGGCATGAGCGGGCTTGCCGACATGGCGAAGAGCATCGAGGGCAAGCTGGGGATCGGAAGCCCACTTCCTGGAGAGCCGCATCCTGATGAAAACCGCGCTTGATGCGCGACACCGTGCGCTCGGCGCGCGGATGATTCCATTCGCCGGCTGGGACATGCCGGT
>DATHJR010000347.1:0-2084 GCA_035286525.1 Gemmatimonadaceae bacterium
CTCGCCTCCGCTGAAACCCTTGGCGGCTTCCGCCAGCTCGGGCTTCCCGCCGGCGAGGAGATAGAGCACCGCCATGCGCACCGCCACGCCGTTGGTCACCTGATTGAGGATCACGCTATGCGGCCCGTCCGCCACATCCGAATCGATCTCGACGCCGCGGTTCATCGGTCCCGGGTGCATGATGAGCACGTCGCGAGGCGCGCGTTCCAGCCGTTCGCGCGACACTCCGAAGACGCGATTGTATTCACGCAGCGAGGGGATGTAGCCGCTCGTCATGCGCTCGAGCTGGAGGCGCAGGATGTTGAGCGCCTGCGCCCATTCGATCGCCTCCTCGACGCGCGGGAACACCGTGACGCCGAACTCCGCGATCGCGTGCGGCAACAGCGACTTCGGCCCGCATACCGCAACCTGGGCGCCCATCTTCTGGAGTCCCCAGATGTTCGATCGCGCAACGCGCGAATGCAGAACGTCGCCGACGATGCACACGCGCAGCCCCTCGAGCGATCCGAAGTGATCGCGCAGCGTGAGCAGGTCGAGAAGCCCCTGCGTCGGATGCTCGTGCGTTCCGTCGCCGGCATTGATGACGTTGCTCTCGATGCGATCGGCGAGGAAGGCCGCGGCGCCAGACGCGCCATGTCGGATGACGACCATGTCGATCCGCATCGCCTCGAGGTTGCGCGCGGTGTCGACGAGTGTCTCGCCCTTCGTGACGCTCGATCCCGACGACGCGACGGACACCGTGTCCGCCGACAGCCGCTTCTCCGCGAACTCGAACGAGATGCGCGTGCGCGTCGATGCTTCGAAGAAGAGATTGACGATGGTCTGCCCGCGAAGCGCCGGTACCTTCTTGATGGCGCGCTCGCTGATTTCCTTGAACGGAACCGCGGTGTCGAGAACGAGGCGGATCTGGCCGGGGGTGAGCGATTCGAGATCGAGGAGGTCCTTGCCGAGCGCGCTCGTCACGCGTGGACCGCGCGCACGACGACGACTGCATCGCGGCCATCCAGCTCTTCCACGAGCACGTCGACGCGGTCGCCGGCGTCGATGGAGAGCTTCTTCCCCACGATGTCGGCGTGGATGGGGAGCTCGCGACCGCCTCGATCGATGAGCACGGCGAGCGACACGCGCGACGGTCGCCCGAAGTCGGCCAGCTCGTCGAGCGCCGCGCGCACGGTACGCCCCGTGTACAGGACATCGTCGACGATCACCACCTGCTTCCCGTCGAGATTCCACGGCAAATCTGTCGGGCCGACGACCGGTCGCGGGCCCACGGTCTGCAGATCATCGCGATAGAGCGTGATGTCGAGCGCTCCCCGCGGGACAGCCACGTGCTCGCGCTCCTGGATCGTGCGGACGATGCGGTCCGCGAGCTGGACGCCGCGGCGCTGGATCCCGACGACGATCAGGTCGGCGGTTCCCTCATTCAGCTCGACGATCTCTTCGGCCATGCGGCGGAGCGTCCGGTCAACCGCGCGCGCGTCGAGCAGGGTAGAATTGTCAGTTGTCATCGCCCGGCAATATGGCGCCGGCGCGAGCCAGATTGAAGGGCGCGGGTGACGGGAGAGCGGACGACATGGGGCACTTGCTCAGACATCTGATCGACCACTACGGCTACGCGATCGTCGTGGTGCTCGTGTTCGCCGAAGGCGTCGGACTGCCCCTCCCCGGCGAAACGGCTCTCGTGACCGCGGCTGCGTTTTCCGCCCAGAGCCATCGTCTCTCGATCATCGGAGTGATCCTCGCCTCGATCGTGGGCGCGACCGGCGGCGGCTGCGGCGGATACTGGATCGGCCAGGCTGGCGGTCTCCCCTTTCTCGTGCGACACGGGCGCCGCATCGGGATCACGCCTGAGCGCATCGCGAGAGCGAGAAAGTTCTTTACCGAACACGGTCCGAAGGCAGTCTTCGCAGCTCGTTTCATCGCGATTCTGCGAATCTTCGCTGGGGTGCTCGCGGGCGTCACGGACATGCCCTTCTGGCTATTTTTTCTCTGGAACGCGCTGGGCGCCATCGCGTGGTCGCTGCTCTTCGGCATACTCGGCTACGAGTTCGGGAACAACCTTCCGTGGCTCGAGCACGTCATCG
>DATHJR010000348.1:0-6221 GCA_035286525.1 Gemmatimonadaceae bacterium
CCAGATGGTGCGAGGCTAGCGCGAGCGACCGATCGGCTAATGCGTCGCCAGCACCTCGCTCGCGACGCGCGCTATCGCGGCCAGACTCAGCTCGACGTCATCGTCCGTCGTCGCCCACGATGACACGCTGATACGCATCGCAGTGCGACCGTGCCAGACGGTTCCTCCGCACCAGCACGTGCCGTCGGACTGCACCGCCGCGATCACGCGGCGTGTGGCTTCATCCTCACCGAAGCTCACGAGCACCTGATTGAGCACGACGTCGTTCAGGATCTCGAAGCCCGCGTCGCGCAAGCCATCGCCGAAGCGCGCGGCCTGAAGGCAGTTTCGTTCGATGAGCTCCGCGATCCCGGAGCGCCCGAGCGATGACATCGCCGCCCATATGTCCACGCCGCGCGCGCGCCGCGAAAGCTCTGGCGTGTACTCGGCGGGCTCACGCTCGCCGCCCTGGACGAGGTACGCGGCGCTCACGGCCGTCGCGCCGTGAAGCGCACTCGCGTCGCGGCAGATCGCGACGCCGCTGTCGTACGGGACGTTGAGCCACTTGTGCGCGTCGAGCGCCCACGAGTCGGCGTGTTCGACACCGGCGACGAGTGGCGCGCGCTTCGGCGCGGCCGCGGCCCAGAGGCCGAAGGCGCCGTCCACGTGCACCCATGCGCCGGCCGCGCGCGCACGCGCAATGAGCTCCGCCATCGGGTCGACGGCACCCGTATTCACGTTGCCGGCCTGGAGGCAGAGGATGGTCCGGTCGTCGAGCGGTGGCAGCAGATCCGCGCGCATGCGCCCCTGCTCGTCGGTCGGCACTCGCGTGACGCGCGCTCGGCCCAGCCCCAACAGCGAGAGAGCCTTCAAGAGCGTGATATGGACCTCGTCGCCGACGATCACCGTGAGCGGCGGCGCGCCGAAGAGTCCCTGCTCCTCGACGTTCCAGCCTGCGCGTCTGAGTAGTGCGTGACGGGCGGCGGCGAGGCAGGTGAAATTCGCCATCGTGGCGCCGGTGACGAAGCCCGCGCCCGATGTGGCGGGGAGACGGAGCACATCGAGCAGCCAGCGAAGCGCGACGGTTTCGAGCTTCGCGGAGGTAGGCGAGATGACGACGAGCCCCGCGTTCTGATCCCAGGCGGTGGCGAGCATGTTCGCGGCGAGCGCGGTAGGGAGGGTGCCGCCGATGACGAAGCCGAAGTAGCGGCCGCCGGCGCTGGTGGAGGTGCCGGGGGAGCCCGTTTCGTCGAGCTCGCGGAGAATTGCTGCGGGCTCGAGCGGGTGCTCGGGGAGGTCGCGATCGAAGCGGGCGAGGCCGGAAATGGCGGCGGGAATGGGGCCGACGCTGCGCGAGTTGATGGCTTCGAGATAGTTGGCGGCGCGGTTGGCGGCGTCGCGGAGCAGGGCGCGCGTGGACATGGAAAACCCTATAGAATATAATTTAAGAACACTAACGCGACTGAATAACGCCATTATGGCGTCACTAAGGCCACTTCTTGATCATTCATGCGATATCACGATCAACGTCAGGTCGCTCGACTCGCTCTTCGGCCAAAGAATCAACACATCGCTCTTCGAGTCCGCGAAGTAGTACAGCGCTCGCTTGCCGCTCGCCGACACCCGTCGCGCGCCTGTATCTTCTGCGCCGTGGGCCCGATAGAAGGAGTCGACGCGCTCGAACGGGTCCGCCGTCACGTAGGTCATCGAGGCCTCCAGGCCCGTGCTCTTCTCGACCAACGCCTGCGGTGTGTCGCGTGTCGCGCCCGGATAGATCGGGGGTCCGGGCGCCAGGATCAGCAACGCGACGGAAAGAGCGAATCGGCCGACGGTGATGGACATGTTCATCTCGAGCTGTGAGAGCCCTGCGCGACAGCCGCTTCCAAGGCGAAGTTTCCCTACAGAACAGGCCGGCCGCGAGAGGGTATCATAGAGTGCAGCAATGGCTCGTCTCCCAAACTACACATAGCGACAACATGGCATTCTCGAATCCAGCATTTTCTGAAAGCGCAATCGCACGCGCTCGCGCCGAAGGTGGCACGGGCGTCATGACAGTTGCGGGCGCGGCGTGGAAGTCGTTCGCGCTCGTCCTCCTGGCGGCTGCGAGCGCCGGATACACGTGGTACCAGATTCTCCAGGTTCCCGATCGCGACATCACCGCCGCGATCTTCGGCGGCGCGATTGCGGCATTGGTCGTGGCCATCGTCACCACCTTCAAGCCGAATCTCGCCCGAATCACCGCGCCGATCTACGCCGTGCTCGAGGGCATCGCTCTCGGCGGGATCTCGTACATCTACGAGGCGCAGTTCAAGGGCATTCCACTCATCGCCGTGGGCCTCACCTTCGGCGTCGCACTCGCGATGCTCGTGCTCTACGCGACGCGAATCATCAAGGTTACCGACCGACTGCGCAGCGTGATCATCGGCGCGACCGTCGGAATCTTTTTCTTCTATCTGATCACGCTGGTTCTTGGCTTCTTCCACATCCAGATGCCGGGAGTATTCGGATTCGGATGGGCAGGGCTGCTGTTCAGCTCCGCGGTCGTGATCGTCGCGGCCATGAACCTTCTTCTCAACTTCGACACGATCGAGCGTAACGCCGGCTCGGCCCCACAGCAGATGGAGTGGTACGCCGCATTCGGAATGCTCGTCACCCTCGTGTGGCTCTACCTCGAGCTGCTGCGCTGGGCCTCGATCGTCTTCGGCGGACGCCGCCGGTAGCAGCGCGTTCCGCCGGTCACGCCGGCGGAACGTCTTTTTCCACCACGAGTGTATAGCGGGCGGTGAGGGCCGCGATCGCGCCGATCGCGACCCACACCGGCATCAACACCGCTCCCACCACGCCGATGCTCAGCGGAATCTCGAGCAGCGCGTGTCCCTGCTCGTTCTTGATGATGATCCGGCGGACGTTGCCCTCGTGCACGATCTCCTTCACGCGCGACAGCAGGTGTTGCCCGTCGATCTTGTGCTCTTCAGTAGGCATCATATCCTCCGGAGGGGTGCGCCTCGACCCACTGGAGCAAGCTCGCTGGAATCGCGCGTCAAAGTCAATCGCCTGACGCCCTTACGCTTCCTGTCGCGCGCGAGTTTCCGGCGACGAAGCCTCGGCGCTCGGCTCACGCTTAGCTAGGACGTACGAGAGGTCGAGGGTAGATTTGAGCATGCCAAGAAGCATTGCCCTTTTAGTCCCGCGCTGGCTCGTCGTGGCGGCCGCCGCGCTGACGATGGCCGCCGCTGCTGCGGATGCCCAGTCCGGCAGAACGTCCGCGAAAGCGCAGGTGAAGGTGGTCATGCTCAACCTCGCGTTTTACGGGAAGCGCGCCAACGATCTCATGCCGAACGATTCAGCCATGGCGATCGCGGCAACGGCAGTCATGCGCGCCGGACTGACGAACAAGCCCGGGATCACCTTCGTGGATTCCGCCACCGTCGCCCGAACGGCCTCCGGACCGAAGGCGATGGCGCTCGTGCAGGACGTCCCCTGCAACGTCGTCGTCGCGTGCGCGCGCGAAGTCGGCCAGGAGCTGGGCGCCGACTGGGTCGTGATGGGGAAGATCAGCAAGACGAGTGACCTGATCTGGATTTTCAGCGGTGAGCTCATAAACGTGGCGAGCGGCAAGCTCGTGCTCGATGATTCGTACGAGTTGAAGGGAATCGCGTCGGACATGGTCCCGAAGGGGGCCGAGGTCTTCGCGCGGCGCGTGGCGAAGAAGGTGACGAGTGCCGACAGCGCGGTCGTGCAGTGAGTCGATCCCGCTCCGCGCAACGCGCGGACTGAGCGCAAGTACATGACGCGAACCGCCGTCGTACTTCTGAGCGGCGGTCTGGATTCAGCGACCGTGCTCGCCATCGCGCGGAGCGAAGGGTTCGCGATCATCGCGCTCAGCTTTCGTTACGGCCAGCGTCACGGCATCGAGATCGCCTCCGCTCAGTCGATCGCGCGGAAGGCTGGGGTGCTTCGGCACGTCCTGGTCGACATCGATCTTCGCGTCTTCGGCGCCTCGGCGCTCACGAGCGAGCTCGAGGTGCCGAAGGGGCGATCCGCGGACGAAATGTCGCACGGGATTCCGATAACCTATGTTCCCGCGCGCAACACGATCTTTCTGTCGTACGCACTGGCGCTGGCCGAGGTGAGCATGGCGGACAATATCTACATGGGCGTGAATGCGCTCGACTACAGTGGATATCCCGACTGCCGCCCCGAGTACATCGAGGCGTTCGAGCAGATGGCCAATCTCGCGACCAAGGCGGGCGTCGAGGGTCGGCATCTCACGATCCACACTCCGCTGATGCACCAGACGAAGGGCGAGATCATCACGCGTGGGATGAAGCTCGGTGTCGACTACGCCGCCACGATGTCGTGCTACGATCCCGATGCGAGCGGCGCGGCGTGCGGGCAGTGCGACTCCTGCCAGCTGCGGCTCAAGGGATTCATGGAGGCAGGCGTGAGCGACCCGGTGCGCTACCGCTCGCACGCAGCGGTCACATGACGTACGCGGTGAAGGAGATTTTCTTCACGCTGCAGGGCGAGGGTGCCAACACCGGCCGGCCGGCGGTGTTCTGTCGCTTCGCCGGGTGCAATCTGTGGACGGGCCGCGAAGCCGATCGCGCGGATGCGACGTGCCAATTCTGCGACACGGACTTTGTCGGCGTCGATGGACCGGGCGGTGGCAAGTTCGACACGGCCGACGCGCTCGCGCGCGCTGTGGCGGAGACGTGGCCGGCCAACGTTTCGCCGCGCGCGCGAAGGCTCGTGGTCTGCACCGGCGGAGAGCCGCTGCTGCAGATGGACGCGGGCGTCGTGCTCGCGCTGCACGCGCAGGGATTCGAGATCGCGGTAGAGACGAATGGCACGCAGCTTCCGCCGGACGGCATCGACTGGATCTGTGTGAGTCCGAAGGCGGGCGCACCACTCGTGCTGACGCGCGGGAACGAGCTCAAGCTCGTCTATCCGCAGCAGGGCGGTGAGCCGGAGCGCTTCGCCAATCTCGACTTCCAGCAATTCTTCCTGCAGCCGATGGACGGTCCCGATCGCGAGCGCAACACCGACCTCGCACTGTCCTACTGTCTGTCTCATCCGCAGTGGCGGTTGAGCATCCAGACACACAAGCTCCTGGGGATTCCGTGATCGATAGCGGCATGGAGGGGACGCGCGGCGGTCTGAACGAGGAACGCATCGCCGAGATGGAGGTGTTCAAGAGCTTCAGCATCGAGGCGGCGCATCAGCTGCCGAACGTGCCGGCGGATCATCAGTGCGCGCGCGTGCACGGGCACTCCTTCGTGATCGAGCTGTGGGTGAGCGGCTTCGTGGGTGGCCGCAGCGGATGGGTGATCGACTTCGCCGACATCGCGGAGGCGTTTCGCCCGCTGCGCGATCAACTCGATCATCGCATGCTCAACGATATCGAGGGGCTGTCGAATCCGACGAGCGAGAATCTGGCGATCTGGATCTGGGATCGCGTGTCGGTCGCGCTGCGTGGATTGTCGAGGGTCGTCGTGCGTGAGACGCCCACATCGGGGTGCGTGTATCGAGGGCCGAGAGGCCGATGAGCTCTTACGTGGAGTGCGTGCGATAATGCCTGCCGCCGAACTGCTCGAGACGTTTCCGAATCCGTACCCTGGGCGCGACTACGAGATTCGTCTCGACTGCAACGAGTTCACGTCGATGTGCCCGCTGGGCGGCATCGAGAGCGATGCGTCGGAGCTCGCGTTATTGAAGGGCGGCGCGCCGGATTTCGGTGTGATACGAATCGCGTACGTCCCTGAGGTGCAGTGCGTAGAGCTCAAGTCGCTCAAGCTCTACCTCTGGAGCTTTCGCAACGATGGAATCTTCTACGAGCGCGCGGTGAACCGGATTCTCGATGATCTCGCCGCCGCGGTGAAGCCGCGCTGGATGGAGGTCGTGGGAGACTTCAACGTGCGGGGCGGGATCAAGAGCGTGATCATCGCGCGGCACGGAGCGCGCACGGGCGCGTGATCGCACGCGCATCCGCGCGCTAGCTTCCCCGCTCGTACTTCCAGTTCCGCGTCTTCCCCTCCGCAATCCACTCGACCGCTTGCGTGACGCGCTTCGTCTTCGTCTCCTCGCGCTTCGCGTCGGTGATCCACTCGCAGTACTCGCGGCGTTGGCCGCGCGGGAACTTCCCGAATACGGCAGTGGCCTTCTTGTTCTTTGCGAGGGCGTGTGCGAGCTCCTTCGGCACTTTCGCCTCGGGCTTCGCCCCGGCTTTTGGGCGCTTCACG
>DATHJR010000349.1:0-3287 GCA_035286525.1 Gemmatimonadaceae bacterium
CGGCCCCGGTCGTCTGCGAAATGGCGCGCGAAGCCGGCGCCCTGTGCGTGGGCATCGTCACCAAGCCGTTCCTGTTCGAGGGACGGAAGCGCATGCGCCAGGCGGAAATGGGCATCGCCGAGATGCGCAAGAACGTGGACACGATGATCGTCGTCCCGAACGAGCGTCTGCTCGCCGTCGTCGGGAAGGGGATCCCGTTCCAGGACGCGCTGAAGAAGGCCGACGAAGTGCTGCTGCATGCGACGCAGGGCATCTCCTCGCTCATCAGCGTCACAGGCCTCGTGAACGTGGACTTCGCCGACGTGCGGACCGTTATGCAGGCCGGCGGCTCGGCGCTCATGGGCACCGGGATCGGCCGAGGCGAGAATCGCGCGACGGAGGCGGCGCAGCAGGCGATCTCGTCGCCGCTGCTCGACAACGTCTCGATCTCGGGCGCCACCGGCGTGCTGGTGAACATCACGGGGGGCACCGACCTCACGTTGGGCGAGGTGCATCAGATCAACGAGATCGTGCACGACGCTGTGGGCGACGAGGCCGAAATCATCTTCGGCGCCGTGAACGAGCCCGCGATGCAGGGCGAGATTCGGGTTACGGTCATCGCCACGGGCTTCGACCGCGTGGTCTCGGGAGGCGCCACGAGCGCCCAGGATGCGCAGCGGAACGTGACCCAGACGCCCGTGATTCCGTTCCCCAACCAGCGCCCGCTTCGTACCACGGTTCCGTTGTCGCGGCCGGCGGCCAATGACAGCAATCGGCGTTCGACCCAGCCTCAGCCCGGGGTACAGCAGTCGCCACAGGAGAAGGCTCAGGATCTGAACGACATGGAGATCCCGACTTTCATCCGGCGGCAAATGGATTGAAGACGCCCACACCGCGCGCGGTGACCACGGTGGTCATCTTCGCGCTCGCTGTGTGGGCTCTCTCCGTCGACCTGCCGAAGCCCTGGCTCGACGCGCCGCATCCTCTGGAATTCGACTCACTGCTAACGGTCGCCGCCGACTCCGATTCGCTCGCGGTCACCAGCGACACCCTTCACTCCGGCGAGACCATCGGCGAGCTCCTCTCGCGTCGCGGAGTGAGCTCGCAGGCGATGCCGCTCGTGATGAGCGCCGCCAACGGCCTCGACGCGCGGCGGATTCCGGCCGGGATGCCCGTCACCGTGCGCACGGATTCCGCGGGAGGCGCGCCGCGCGAGATCGTGTTCCAGCTTTCCTCGGACCGACTGCTCCACGTGCGCCGCACCGGGATCTCCACCTGGACGAGCCGCGAGGAGCGACTGCCGTGGGTGACGGACACGCTCGTCGTGAGCGGCCGAATCGACGAGAATCTCTATCAGGCGCTGGACGACAGTGCGACGGTGCTTCCGAAGGGCGCGCGCGCCGAGCTCGCGTGGACGCTCGCGGACATCTTCGAGTATCGGGTGGACATGAGTCGCGAGCTCCAGCCGGGGGATCAGTTCCGCGTCTTGTTCGAGCGACAGGTCGGCGCGGCCGGGCAGACGAAAATCGGGCGCGTGCTCGCCGCGCGCATGGTGCTCTCGGGAGCGACCACGGAAACGGTGCGCTTTGACGAGGGCGATGGGCGCACGGCGTACTTCGACGCGACGGGGCGCTCGATGCGGGCGGCATTCCTGCGCGCGCCGCTGGAGTTCCGCCGAATCTCGAGCGTGTTCGGGTTGCGGAAGCATCCGATCCTTGGCATCTGGCGGCAGCACCAGGGCACCGACTACGTCGCGAATGCAGGGACGCCCGTGCGCACGATCGGCGACGGTGTGGTCGCCTTTGCGGGCCGTCGCGGCGGATACGGCAATCTGATCGAGATTCGGCATCGGAGCGGCCTCGTCACCCGCTACGGGCATCTTCGCGCATTCGCGGCCGGCATACGGGCTGGGCGCGTGGTGACGATCGGCCAAACGATCGGCTTCGTGGGCATGACCGGGCTGGCGACCGGCCCGCATCTGCACTTCGAGCTGCTCGTCGATGGCACGCAACGTGACCCCTCGTCCGCCTTGAAGAAGAACGCCGGTACGCCACTGGCGCCCGCGGATCGCTCCCGCTTCGACGCGCAGCTCTCGGTTCTTCTCGCGAGTCTCGGAAAGGCGCACGCATAGCGTCGTGCCCGCGCGCTTTGCGCTCCGGCATCCCCGCGTCACGTTTCGCACATGCTCGCCTGGATTCTTTCGCTGCTCGTCGCGGCGGTACTCGCGTGGTGGTCGTACCGGGCGCCGGCAGCGGGAGAGAGCCGGCGCACGTGGTGGCTCGCCGCACTTCGTGCGCTTGCCTGGCTCCTGACGCTCGCGCTCCTGCTCGATGCGCCCGCAGGCCCGCGCCGCGCGGTTCCTCCCATCGCCGCGCTCGACGTCTCCGCGAGCTGGCTACGCGGCGGCGACAGTGCCCTTTGGCGGCGCGCGGTGTCCGCTGCGCGCTCGGCCTCCTCGGACGTGCTGCTGTGGGGCGACTCGGCGCGCCCCGGCGCGGCGTCCGCAATGCCTCGCGACGCGGCGACGCGCGCGCTGCCACTGGCCGAGCGTGCGCTTGCAGTTGGACGCCCGCTCGTGCTCATCACCGACGGCGAGCTCGATGATCCATCGACGCTCGCCTCCCTCCCGGCGGGCTCGCGAGTAGAGGTGCTTCCCCACGCGCCGGCGGTCGACGCGGCGGTGGTCGCACTCGACGCGCCGCGCGCAGTGGTGGCTGGAGACACCATGGAGGTGCGGGTGACCGTGCGCGCTGGCGAGCTCGCCGTATCGCGCGCGACACTCTCGCTCGTGGCCGGGAGCGACGTCATTGCGAAGATGCCGATCGACTCGCTGGCGCCGGGGCGCGAGCGCACGCTTACGATGCGGGGGCGCATCGATGGCGCGGTGCGCAGCGTGCCGCTCGCGACCGTCGTCACCGCTGCGGGGGACGTCGAGCGTCGCAACGATACCCTCGCGACGGCGGTGCAGGTTGCGCCCGCGGCCGGGGCGGTGCTCGCGTCGACCTCGCCGGACTTCGATGCGCGCTTTCTCATTCCCGTGCTCCGCGGCTCCGTGTCGCTGCCCACACGCGCTTACTATCGCGTCGCGCCGGGCACGTGGCGGCAGGACGGAACGCTCGCCGCCGTGAGCGAGCAAACCGTGCGCGCCGCACTCGCCGAAGCGCCGCTCGCGATCCTGCACGGCGACACCGCACTGTTCGGCGCGCCGCGCTCCATCACGAAGGGTTCGCTCCTGCTGTACGCACCGTCATCGGACACGCTCGGCGAGTGGTATCCGGCAGCGGCGCCCACGTCGCCGATCTCCGCGG
>DATHJR010000350.1:0-2557 GCA_035286525.1 Gemmatimonadaceae bacterium
CCCCCGAGAAGCGAAGGTAGTGCACGTCCCGCCACTCCCTCGCATCAATCGGCCCCCGCCGCACCCACTCCCGCGCCGTCTGGCAACGGCAACAGCTTCGAAGAGCGGGTGCGTACCCGGTCGTCCCCGCTCGTGCGCAAGATCGCCGCGGAGCATGGGCTCGAGATCACCGCCATGCAGGGCAGCGGGATCGCCGGCCGCGTCACCAAGAAGGACCTGCTCCCCTATCTCGCCGGCGGTGCAAAGCAGGGCGCTGCTCCGGCACGCCCGCCCGCTCCACCGTCGATGCACGCGCCAGCCGGCGCGGACGCGCACGGCCCCGCACCGGAAGCGTGGCCCGGCGATCTCGTCGAGCCCATGACCCCCATGCGCCAGCGCATCGCGCAGCACATGGTGCAGTCGCGTCGCACGGCCGCCCACGTCACCTCGTTCTTCGAGGTCGATCTCACTCGTGTCGCGCGCATCCGCGCCAAACAGCGCGCGGCGATCGAGGCTTCCACGGGCTACAAGCTGAGCTATCTCCCGTTCATCATCAGCGCGGTCGTCGACGGGCTCAAGAAATTTCCCGTCATGAACGCGTCGGTGAGCGGGAACAACATCATCTATCGCAAGCAGTACAACATCGGGATCGCGGTTGCTCTCGATTGGGGGCTCATCGTTCCCGTCATCAAGAATGCGGACGACCTCTCGCTCTCCGGGTTGACGCGCGCCCTGAACGATCTCGCGAGTCGCGCGCGCGCGAAGAAGCTCGATCCGCGAGAAGTCCAGGACGGAACGTTCACCATCACGAACCCCGGAATCTTCGGCTCCCTCATGGGCACGCCGATCATCAGCCAGCCCCAGGTTGCCATCCTCGGCCTCGGCGCCATCGAAAAGCGTCCCAAAGTGATAACCGGTGTCGATGGCGAGGACACGATTGCCATTCGCACCTGCGCGTTCTTCTCGATCTCTTTCGACCACCGCATCATCGACGGCGCGGTCGCCGACGAGTTCCTCGCGTTCGTCAAGAAATCGCTCGAGAGCTTCCCAGAGTCGGGAACGTGACTGTGCCTCGATGGCTCACGCTGCACCGGTCCATCGTTCCGGCGGGCGACCGCAAGAAGTTCATGGAGCGGTTACGTGAGCGTCGCGCGTACTATGAGCAGGCCAAGTGCGGCTTCTGGGTGTTCGAGGAGAGCGGTCTGCCCGGCGCGCTGATCGAATTCGTCGAGGCTCCCGATCGCGAGACGCTGCAGAGCGCCCTCGACGGCGCGCCCGACCACATCGTGGACGCAGCGCGAATCTATCGTGAAGTGGAGAGCGCCTGATGCCAGTGCGAACGGTTGAAATCGGCGGGCATGTGTGGGAAGTCTCGCCGTCGGGACGCGTCACCCCGAACGACCGCGACGAGTTCTCGCTCGTCTTCGCGCGGCGCGATGTCACGCCGCCCGAGATCAGGGTCACGCGCTACTCGCCGATCGGCGCGCGTTGGCGCGAGCAGTCGCTCGCCGAGCTCGGCGCCGACGATCTCGCGCGCCTCTTCGCGCAGTCGCAGCCGGGGAACACGTCGCCCGAGCGGGGCTATCGCGCGTGAGCGACCTCGGTGGCAATCCCGTCGCGCTCCCGGAGCGCTACGTGGATCTCCACATGCACTCGACCGCGTCCGACGGCTCCGTCGGCCCCGCTGACGTCGTTGCCGCCGCGCATCGGGCTGGACTCAGCGCCATCGCGCTCACGGATCACGACACTGTCGATGGCGTTCTCGAGGCGCAGGCCGCGGGCGATCTGCTCGGACTGCGAGTCATCGCCGGCGTGGAGCTCAGCGCGGTGGATGACGGTGACGAGATTCACGTGCTCGGACTCCACCTCGTGCATCCCGAGCACATCGCGGCCGCCCTCGACGAGTTGAAGGAGGCGCGGCGCGAGCGCGCGAAGATCACGGTCGAAACGCTCAATGCGCTCGGCATTCCGGTGACGCTCGAAGCGGTGTTCGCGGCCGCGGGTGCCGGCGCCGTTGGACGGCCGCACATCGCGAAGGCAATCGTCGCGGGCGGGTGGGCGCGCGATTTTCGCGACGCCTTTGACCGCTGGCTCGGCAACGGCCGGCCTGCCTGCATCGAGAAGCGCACCGTCACCTTCGAGGAGGCGGCACGGCTCATCCACGACGCGGGTGGCCTCGCCGTCTACGCGCATCCGGGGAGCGGCGCATCGCGCGCCGATCTCGAGGCGCTTGCGGCGCTCGGACTCGATTCGGTGGAGGTGCGCCACCCAAGCCACACCGCCGACGAAGTCGTGCGCCTCGCCGCGCTCACCGAGGAGCTCGGACTCGTGCCGAGCGGCGGGTCCGACTGGCATGGCGCGCCGGAAGGCTATCGCGCGCTCGGCAGCATGAAGGTGAGCATCGATTGGCTCGTGCGACAGGATGAGCGCGTGCGTCAGCGCGCGGAGCAGCCCGCATGAGCGACCTGCTTCCGCAGATCGGCAGCGTCGCGCCAGACTTCACGGCGACCGCCAACGACGGCACGCGTATCTCGCTGCGCGAGCTCCTAAAGCACGGATCGGTGGCGCTCTTCTTCTA
>DATHJR010000351.1:0-3004 GCA_035286525.1 Gemmatimonadaceae bacterium
AGCTCGCGAACGATCTCCGCAACCGGCTTGATCGATGTGATCTCCGCGACGCTCTTCCCCGCCTGCCAGTAGTCCGCCTTCTCATCGAGTGACGCCTTCTTGAGCTGGCGCAGCGAGCGCAGAGCATAGAAGCTGCGCATCCAGTGCTTCGTCCTGCGACCGCGAAAGAGCCGGCGCGCAAACGGACCGATGCTCGTGCCCATGCGCTCGATGAACGGCGTGCGAATGACGGCGACCGGCACGCCGGTGATGCGCTCCGTGAGCACGATGTCCGATTCGTCCGCGTTCAGGATCGCCCGCTTGTAGGCATCGCTCGCGATGCACTCGGTGGTGGCGATGAAGCGCGTGCCCAGCTGCGCGCCGGCATAGCCCATTCGCAGAGCGGCAGCGAACGAGGCACCTCCTCCGATTCCGCCGGCACAGATCACCGGAAGGCCGAAATCGCGCACCTCCTCGAGGAGCGCCTCGGGACTCCTCGGGCCCGCGTGCCCGCCCGCACGCGAATTCACGCCAATGAGCCCGTGCACGCCCCCATCCACGGCCTTCTGCGCCCACTTTCTTTCCGTCACATCGTGGTACACGACGCCACCGACGCTCTCGACGCGACGCACGACCCACCGCGGGTTGCCGAGCGAGGTGACGAAGAATCGCACTCCCTCCTCGAGCGCGATCTCGATCCATTTCTCCATCCGCTCGCGATAGATGCGCGACGATTGCTCGATGAGCGCGTTGAGCCCAATGGGTTTCGCGGTGAGCGACCGGATGAGCCTGAGCCCCTCGCGATACTCGTGGCCGTGCACATAGGTGAGTGAGATCGGCTGCACGACGCCGATCGCGCCCGCCTCCGACGCCGCGGCCACGAGCTCGGGATTGCTGCACGGATACATCGCGCCGCAGATCAGCGGAATCTCGATGCCTACCTGCCGGGAGAACGCCGTCGCGATCGATTTCACTTCGGGGGAACCGGCCCCACGAGCCAGTGCGCGGTCGCGCGCGCGACGACATCGCCCTGGGCGTCCACGATGTTCGCGCGAAAATCGTGTTGCGCGCTCACGGTGGCGTCGAACGCGGGTGCCGTGCACTCCGCGGTGAGAAGGCCACGCGCCTTCTTGAGATATTCCATCGAAAGTCCGGTCACGATGCCGCGCGCCCCGTCCGGCATCGCGAGCGACATGGCAAGACCCGTGGTGAGCTCGCCGAGATTCATGAGGGCGATCGCGTGCACGGAATGCAGATGGTTTCGCACAGCGCGGCGATCGCGCATCTGCACCTTCGCGTACCCCGGTCGCAGCTCGACCACACGCGGGGCGATGCTTCCCGAGTACGGTATCATGAAGCCGATCATCCGGCTGAAGAGCGCGCGGCCCCCGGGAAGTGGCCGTAGCCGCTCCCATTGCGCGCGGAGCCTGACGCCGGGAGATCGAGACGTGGACATCACCGGATGCTATCGGCCCGCTGAATGCGCGGCAAGCGTGCCGGAGACGCGATCTTCGTTCGCGATGCGACATCGTGGAAACGGCCACCGAATTCGGTGGCCGCCACGTGCATCGCGCATCTGGAGAACATCAGCCGTTGGGCGGGATCGTGAGCGTCACCGTTTGCCCCGGCTGCACCGAGAGAGAGTTGCTGATCGGCGCGCGATTCGATCCGATGGGCTCGACCAGAAATCGAACCGAGTTCGCGGGACCGATGATATACGCGGGAATCACGAATTCCTGAGTGGTATTGCCGGTGACGGTTCCAAGCCGCTGGCGTCCACCGGCGTCGTTGAGGATGTACACGTTCATGTCGAGAAATGCCTGATTCTCGACGCGGACACGCGTTTCCGCCTGCGGCCCATTGTCGTCACGGCCCGGCCGCGCGGTGTGGCTGCAGGCTGCAACCATTGCGAGCATGGCGACCATGGTTGCGAGCCTCGTGAGCTGAGCTCTCATAGCGTACTCTCTTGCCTTGGGTGGAGTGGTGCGACATTCGACTGTACACCGCAATGCAACCGATGTACCCGGCAACTTCCGGAGTCGCAACTCCCGACGCTCAGTCTCCGGTTGCGCGGCCTTCCTTCTTCCCTCGGCGCGCGCCGATCGATGACGGCCCCCACGCCGGGGCATCGCTCGCCGGAAACGACTCCTCGGACGCCTCATCGACTCGCGCGTTGCTCGACATTTGGGCGAGCTGCTCGATGAGCGCGCCGCAAAAAGCGGGAAGATCCGCGGCCGACCGGCATGTGATCAGGTGCTGATCGCGGTGCACCGGATGATCCGAATAGATGCCACCCGCGGCCTCGAGCGACTTGCGAAGCTCGGGCGGCACCGCGAGCGTGCGCCCGCGAACGACACTCGCGGCGATGAGAAGCGAGCAGGCTGATCCGATCGCAGCGACGGTCTTGTCCAGGTCGATGAAGGCAATGACCAGGTTCTTCGCGCTATCATCCCTGCACAGCGATCCCAGACTCTGTGCGCCTCCGGGAATCACGAGCGCCGCGAATTGATGCTCTTCGATGTCGCCCACCAGCGAATCAACGACGAACGCGTCGGCGTCGTCCTGCCCTTCCACGGCCGAAACGGAGCCCCTCACGATCGAGGCGATGCTCGTCTTCGCTCCCGCCAGGCGAACTGCATTGAGCGGCGCCTCGAGCTCGATCTGCTCCACGCCATCGGCGCACAGAAAGGCGACCTTCATCCGCTCGAGTGGTAGCGTCATGATCATCCTCTGCCGGTTTGATGCGCGCCGCCGCATTCGACGCGCGATGCATGGAAATCTAAGCTGGCACTTCCGGTGCCGCTCGCCCCGGCGGTTCGGTGATCGCAGTTACGCACGCTGAGCGATTTGGGAGTTCGAACGGTGTCGAGAAAACAAACTGCCGATGTCGCTTCGCTGGCGGGGGGCGTGCTCGCGCCCGATATTCCTCGGGTGCCCATCGTCCCCCTTTTCGGCCATGACGCACTTCGTCGCAGGTTGGCAGACAGCGCGATCCGCTCCGCGCTGCCCGCCAGCCTGCTCGGCG
>DATHJR010000352.1:0-4123 GCA_035286525.1 Gemmatimonadaceae bacterium
CGATCACGCCCGCGACGAGCGCGGTGTTAACCGCAAAGAACGTCCCTATCAGAACAAGTACCGCTATCGCGTTCGCGCGGGCGCCATCGAGAAGGCCGATCGTCGGCGCAGAAATAAGGCTATTGCTTGAGACAAGTCGGAATACAATCGTGGCTATCCCGCCGGCTAACCACGCTTGCATGAAATTGAATAACGCCTTGACTGGAGAGCTGCGCTTGCTCAGCTGCGCGAAGAAAATCACAGCGCTCGCGGCAACCGCGGCAAACCACGTGGGCGAGATAATCGATGCGGCGAGAAACGGAATGAAGGCTATCGAACCGCTGCCTCCGCGAGGAAGGCGAAACGTGAGCACGTGAACGAATAGTCCAATCGCAGCCATCCAAATGACGGCCCTTATTTCCACCGTCTGCACATGAGGAGCGAGCAGAAACAACGCGCCGTTCGCGAGAACGGCGCAGATGCTTACCGCGATGATGTACAGAACAGTGCGATTTGACATAAGAATAAAGTCCCCCGTCTCTGGCTTACTCCCACACGTGCAAAGCTGCCGAGACTACGCCGCCGGTAATCGTACTGATAAGCTTTAGAGCAAATCCTAGAGCTGACATTCGCGTCACCCCCCTTTGAATTACAAAGTCGCGAGTCCAGTATGGAAACGCGCAAAGGTCGGCTCCGCTCAACTACTGTCATGCCCGCTCAACTCCGCTAACCAGAGAACGGGGGGACTCGTGTTTTGTGTCTACTCCACTGGGCTGATTGTTTGAACTACTCCGCTACCACAGTCAGATCCTGCTCATCCATCTATTCGTCGCATCCAGCACGGCCAACACTGTCGCCGTCTCCGGACTGTCCTTGATCTCGCAACTTCCAGTTAGCAACGACGTCTCGCGTCCCACGCGCGCCGTGATGCCGACGAACATGAATTGTCGTTCGAATGCATCGATCACTCTGCACCCCTCGACGAGAAACGCACTCGCGTTGCGCTCCATCGCACCGATCGCCAGCACCGCACCCTTCGCCGCGAGCTCCGCGCGCGATCGTGCACTCTCGGGGCCTTCGCATTCTCCGGTGAAAGACTGATCGCCCTTTCGCAGAGTCACTCTCACCGTCACGCCCTTGGCCCTACTTCGCTGTATCTCGATATCCTCGAAATACAGTCGCAGAACCTTCGTCGCCGCGGCAAGCGCCGGCGTTACAGGAGCGGGCGCAGAAACGGCACTCGCTGGAATATTTCGTTCCGGCTGAGCGCGCTCGCGTGGCTTTTCGTTGCTGGTGGCGACCGAAATTTTCCGGTGGTCTACGGTCATCTTAAGCGATGCCTTCAGCATCGTCTCGACGTTCCGGACCGTCGCCTTCGGACTTACCTCCGTCGTCGTAACGACGTGAACTTCACTCACCGCCCCCGTCTCACTCGGCTCGATCCGCACATCTATCACGCCGGGAAGTGTTCGCAGCTGTCGCTCTGCCTCCGCCAACGGCAGCACGCTTCCAGCTATCGGAGACGACGCCGTATGCGACAACGGATTTCCCGGTGCTGTGAGGGCCACGGTTATTCGCTGAGAGACGTGTGATGAACAGGCGGGAACGGCACTTCACTACTTGCTCGGCTCTGAGTGAGCCGTGTGCCGAGCGACGAACAGAAGAGACGCGTCGCCAATATTCAAGCGATTAGTCGTAAACGCAAGCATTCTGTCGTTACAAGCCTTGAACTTTCGCCGCCGTCACTCACCGGTATACCACCCCATGCCGCCCACCGCGCAACAACTCACCCTTCGGGGATATCGTACTCCTTCAACTTGCGGTAAAGCGTCCGTTCTCCTATCCCCAACTGATCTGCGGCCTTTCTTCGGTTTCCACGTGTTTCCCTCAGCGCGGCAATGATCGCCGCCCGCTCGATGTCCGCCATCCGCATTCCCGGTCCCAGGGTGATCACATTCGACGGCGGCCGCTCCTCCCTGGGCTCGATCCCGATACTCGTCAGTCCGTCGGGTACACCCGGCAGCCGCGCCGCCGGAAGGACCTCGCCATCGCCAAGCCGCGACTCCCGTCCATCCCGATTCTCGTCCACGCGCTGACGCAGCTCCTCCACCTGAAGCTTCAGCTCTACCAGGCTCCGCACGATGAACTCGAGCTCCCGCCCCCCCGTCCCCTCCTGTCCCCGCAGCACCGCACCCATCGGCACCGGCAGGAATCGCGCACTGCCACCCTCGCGTAGCGCGCGGGGGATGTCGCTGGCCGTGATCTCGCGGCCCGGCGACAGCACGACCATGCTCTCCACGAGGTTGCGCAGCTCGCGCACGTTCCCGGGCCATGGATAGTCCGCGAGAATCTTCATCGCGTCCGCCGAAATGCCATGGAACGGCCGATCGTGCTGCGCCGAGAATTCCTGGATGAATGCGCGCACGAGCAGCGGAATGTCCTCCCGGCGCTCGCGCAGCGGCGGCAGGTAGATCGTCAGGACGTTCAATCGATAATAGAGATCCGAGCGAAACGTTCCCTCTTCCACCTCTTCGCGCAGCGGACGATTAGTGGCGGTCACGATCCGCACGTCCACCTTGATCACCTGCGATCCGCCAACGCGCGTGAGCTCCCGCTGTTCGATGACTCGCAGCAGCTTCACCTGCGTACTCCGGGGCGCCTCCCCGATCTCATCCAGAAAGAGCGTGCCCTGGTTCGCCAACTCGAAGCGTCCGAGCCGTCGTTCGGCCGCTCCAGTGAACGATCCCTTCTCGTGCCCGAACAGCTCGCTCTCCAGCAGCGTCTCCGGAAGCGCGCCGATGTTCACCGCAATGAACGGCTTGCTGCGCCGAGGACCGAGGCGATGCAACGCGTACGCGACGAGCTCCTTTCCCGTCCCGCTCTCGCCCTCAATGAGCACGGTGCTGCTTACAGGCGCCATCTGCTCGATCTTCACGAGCACCTCGCGCATTGCCTCGCTCTCGCCGATCAACCCCGTTTCCACTGCCAGCCGACGCCGATCGAGAATGCGGCGAATCCCGGTGATCACCTCGTCGAGATCGACCGGCTTCACGTACACCTCCACGAAGCCGAGCGCGCGGAGCCGCTCCAACAACGCAGGGTCGACGATGTCCGCCAGGCCAACCACCGCAACTCCCTCCCACAGCAGATCGCGCACGAGTTGCACGTTGGCCGTGTCGACGAGCCCACCTGTCAGCACGACGAGATCGGGGGACTCGCGCCGGATCGCCGCGCGCACATCGTCGATTGGCGAGACGAGCGCGGTCTCGTAGCCCGCGCGCTCGAGCATCGCGTTCAACCGCACCGCCGGCTCCACATCCGTGAGCGTGACAAGGACCTTCACGGCGGGGAGCCGCCGTGATGCGTGTCCACGCCGCGCGTGATGCGCACCGCGTGCTCGACGATCGGCTCGATCGCCGCAAGCCCGTCGCGCACTCCGTTCGTGGAGCCCGGAAGATTGATGATGAGCGTTCGCGCGCGCACACCCGCGAGCCCGCGCGACAGCGCCGCGCGCGGAAAGGTCGTTAGCGACAATATCCGAATTCGCTCCGCGATCCCCTGCGCCTCGCGCTCGATCACCACGCGCGTCGCCTCGGGGGTAATGTCTCGCGGGGCCAGGCCGGTGCCGCCGGTGGTGAGCACGAGATCGGCGACGTCGTCGTCGCACCAGGCTATCAGTTGCGCCGCGACAGCGGTCACGTCGTCGGCTACGAGCGCGCGAGCCGCCATCGCATACTCGTGCCGGGCACTCCAGGCGGCGATCGCGTCGCCCGAACCGTCGTCCTTTCGCTCGCCGCGCGCGCCCGCGTCGCTGATAGTGAGGATTGCAATGCGCATCCGGCAATATGCCGGGAATGCATACTCGCTGCCAACTCGGCGCTCAATCGTGGGTTAAGTGCCAAATAAATGGCTCAACTCGAGGTCCGTAAGCGCCTTGGTTGCCTCCCCTGTCCGCGATGGTAACGCTTCACCATCACGCGGCTGGCCACTTTCGCGTGACAACGCCGCGTCTCGCAGCGTCCTTTCAATAGTGATGACCCTTCAATCGAGGTAGCACGTGGGACTGGTTGCCACCCTTCTTCCCAGCCCGCACCGGCTGAACCGCGTTCGCACGGCCCTCAGGGACCATTACGCGATCGTGCCC
>DATHJR010000353.1:0-3900 GCA_035286525.1 Gemmatimonadaceae bacterium
ATCGACCTCGCCGACGAAATCGCGCGCAGCTTCGCTGCGAGCGAACGGCCCAACGTTCTCAATTGCCCATCAGTCGTTCGTAGTTCCGGCGCGTGACTTCGTAGCACTCGCACGACACCGCTTCGAGCCCGAGGCGGTCGACCACCGCGATCTTGCCGCGCGTGTAGCGGATCACTCCCGCGCGCTGCAGCATGCCCGCCGCAACGGTGACCGCGGGCCGATGCACGCCGAGCATGTACGACAGGAACTCGTGCGTGAGCATGAACGACTCCCTGCGCATGCGATCGTGCGTCATGAGCAGCCATCGCGCGCATCGAGATTCGAGCGTGTGAAGTCGATTGCACGCGACCGACTGCGCGGCCTGGTTGAACAAGGCAAGCGAGTGTCGAAACAACAGCCGCGCGAACTCCGGGTTTTTCGCGACGGCGTCCACGAACGCGGAGGCGCGCATCCGGTACGACTCTCCCGACTGCTGCACAAAGGCGCGCGTCGGCATTCGATCGTCGCCGAGCAGCAGCGGAAGCCCTGCCCAGCCTTCGTAACCAATCGTGCCCACCTCCACCGCTCCATCTTCCATTTGGTTCACCATCGACACGCATCCACTCGTCGGGAAGTAGACGTGACTGATCGCCGAATTCGCTTCGTACAGCACCGTGTTTATTGGAAGGCAAAATGGCTCGAGATCTGACACAACACGATCGAATTCGGAGGAAGGAAGCGCGGCAAGAATTCGATTTCGTGAAGGCGCGTCATCCAGCGTCTCCGTCTCACTCAGGATGCGAACTGCCATCTCGGGGAACTCCGTGTGAGCGAGCAGTATGTCATTCGACCTCTCGCCATCCGTCCGACCGATGGCAATCGGGACGTGCGACCGAGAGGTGAACGGGCGGCGAATGCCACCCCAGAATCGTGGCGACGAAAGACGACGCCTGGACTCCGGACCTAGTATAGCGAACGCGGTCTAAAATGCAGCCCGCGTTGAAGTTACGCGACTCTTAGGGTATGTATTTATACATACGTAGTCGCGCGTGGATGCGCGTATGGAGGAGCGCATGGTGGCCGCTAATGCCGGCGTGTGGATGGTGGCGCCAGAACGAAAAAGGGGAACGTGACATTACGCCCGTTCCCCGTTCTCTGTTCTCCGTCCCCACGGTTCACGGGAGCGGGGCCACCTTACTCAGATCGGCCGCCTCTGCCTTGGCCGCCACCGCGCGGCCCAGCGCCAATCCGGCTACAAAGTCGAAACGGTAGTGAATGCCTGCGTAGAGCCGGGACAGGCTTGCTTCCAACGCCACGCTGTCCACCCGCGCCGTCTCGCTTGGAAACTCTGCCGCCAGCACTCCCGTCATCGCGCCGGATATGCACGAGTGCGCCGAGGGATAGGAAGGATGCGGCGGAACAGGAAACGCGGTCACGATTCCCGGGTCAGCCTGCGGCGGCCGGATGAACCAGTAGTGATACTTGGCATCGAAGCAGCCGATTAGCGCATCGAACACCGACGCGTTTGCCAGGAACAGGATCCGCGCCGCTTCCGCGTCCCCACGGTGATGCGAGCGGATGAGATCGACCGCCAGGTTATTCATCGCGGCGTTGCGTGTGGGCGACTGGTTCAGGTTCCAGTACAGCGCGATCGCCAGCTGTTCCGGTGTCCGCGTGTCTGAGATGTGGCGCACCTCGGCCAGCGCAGTCAGGTATTCCGGCGATCCGAACGCAGGCGGCGGGGCCGGGCGGAACTCGCTGTCCGAGGCGATGAAGAACGGGCGAGCGCGATAGTTGCCTCGCGCGATCGGGCCGCCGTTCGCTAGCCAGAACCCCGGCCCGACCGGCGGCGTGCCGGGATCAGCGAGTCCGACGCGGTCGCTCTGCGCGAACACGACGACCCTGGCACCAACAGCGCGACCTAGCGCTTCACCCGCTGCGAAGTCCTCATGCTTTGCCCCCGGCCACGGTGCCGCCACTCGCTGCGCGTCGAGCACGCCCTCGATCTCGGCGACGTCGGCCGGGAAGAAGGAGCTCAGGACCACCGCGGACGCAGCCCCGATCGCTGAGGAGACGGGCGGATGCGGTCGGATCGCCTCCGCGGCCTGTGCCGCGCGGAATTGCGCCAGCGACAGGTAGGCGTAGAGGCGCTGTGCGTTGGTCACTCTCCGAGTTGTGAAATCAGTTGCCAGCTCGTTCCAGCTGGCGCTCGCGCCCACGTCCCAGAATTTGACGGCCGAATTAGTGACCCCCGAACGTGCCGCGTCCGCGACGTCCGGCGCGGTGCTCGTTTCCGCGCACGCTGCCACCAGCATAATGCCGGCGGCAAGGGCGAGGGGCTTGATGTGGTAACTCATGCTTTCTCCTGGCAGTGTCGCCTCAATCGCAACGGTGGCCGGCGCACGATTGGAGTGGGGCTTCGAGGCGGTCCGCGTGTAGCGACGCAGACTTGGTCGCAAGCAAAAACCCGGCGTGGGGATTGTGCGAGGCACATTCCCACACAGCCGGGTTCGCGATTGGCTCCGCCCAGGGTATTGGCGACCATTTAAAGACAACTCGCCCTGGGTTTCTTAGCCGCTGGTGTTCAGCACGCTAGAGATCAAGATTACTCTGTCAAGAACGATAAAGATTCCTTTGTCAAGAGCGAGCCTCGACTCGACGATGCGCTGCCGCTGCGGTGCCCACTGGACCGCCGCCTTCCAGCCATGCTTGAGACTCGGCTTAGGGGCACTCGTGAGTACAGCGGACCTCGCGTAGCCCAACCGAGACGAAACTGATTGAGTCGGTCGCGCACGTCGTTGCAGCGAATACCCGGGGCCGGACTCGAACCGGCACGGCCTTTCAGCCAAGGGATTTTAAGTCCCACGCGTCTACCATTTCGCCACCCGGGTGCGACTCGGCGTGCGCGCGAGTCGCGAGCTCGCTTCCCTTTATTTGCGGATGATCGAGACGGGATGCGACCGCGATCTCGTGGCGAAAACGCTGCCCGCCGACGGCGCTGGCTCGACACGAGAGGCCGTGTCGGTCATCAAACGAATGCGTCAGCAAACGATCAAGCGGGAAACGGGACTCGAACCCGCGACCCCAACCTTGGCAAGGTTGTGCTCTACCAACTGAGCTATTCCCGCGGTAGCGACGAAGTTATTGCGCTGGCCGCATGCGGACAAGGCGCCTCCGACTCGCGCGCCGGGCGTCAGCGCTCCTGCTGCGCGGCGAAGCGCAGCCGCACGTAATCCGCGGTCCACGCGCCCGCCCTGCCGCGCAGACTTGGTGCCAGGAGCGACGTCATCTCGTCGATCATCGTGTTCCGTTCCTCGTCGGCCACGCCTGACAAAAACGGGTTCGCGAAGGTGTCGAGCCATCCGCGCATCCCGGTGGGCAGCGGTGTGGGTCGAGGAATCAACTCCATGCGCTGAACAACGAAGCCGTGCGTCTCGAGACGCTCCGCATACTCGGCCGGCGTCGGGAAATACCAGGGCCATCTTGCCTCGCCATCGATGCCGTGGGCGCGAAGCACCGCGAGGATGGCCGTCGAGATGGCCGCGACGTTTCCCTGCGCACCCAGCTCGCCGACGAAGCGACCGCGAGCCTTGAGCGCTCGCTGAATTCCCGCGAGCACGAGATCCGGCTCGCGCATCCAGTGGAGGGCGGCGTTCGAAAACGCGGCGTCGAATTCCGACTGGAACGGCAGCGAGTACGCGTCGAGGACCCGCGCATCGATTCCACGTGCGCGCGCGGCGGCGACGAGCGCCTGCGAGCTGTCCGCGCCCACGACCTCGGCCCCACGCGCGACGATCGACGCGGTGAGCGCTCCGTCACCGCAGCCCACGTCGAGCACGCGCTCGCTCGGCCTCGGATCCAGCCAGTCGACCACGGGCTCCGCGAGATCCGCGACGAATCGCGCATTGCGCGCGTAGCGCT